>JBEQLC010000043.1:0-10402 GCA_040326175.1 Desulfobacteria bacterium
CGAGCCGGTCAATTTGTCCAAAACTCTACGTGTCTGATAAAGAGCCCTCTGCAAACCACATTGGGCAAAATCGGATCCTTTTCAAAAACCTATACTCTTTTGATTGTTTCCTATTCAATCATCAATCGTCAATCATCAATCACAGGAGATAGGTCTTGAAATAATAGAGTGTAGGTGCTGCAAAAAGCAAGGCGTCAATTCTGTCCAAAATCCCTCCATGTCCGGGGAATATCTTGCCCGAATCCTTTTTATGGACCGAGCGTTTCAACATCGATTCAAACAGGTCTCCAGCTTGTCCTAGGACCCCCATGACCATTATCAAAGCAATCCAGTAACCCCAACCAAATTCCGTAAAACAGCATTTCTTAAACAAGGCACCAATAGCGAGGTTTGCCGCTAATCCGCCGAGTGCGCCTTCCACGGTCTTGCCGGGACTTATGCCGGGCGCAAGCTTGTGTCGACCAAACGCTTTTCCGGTGTAATAGGCAGCCGTATCTCCGGCGAATATGACTGCGAGGAGCAAAAATGTCCACGTCACTCCCTGATGCCAATCCCGGATCAGTATCAAGTGGCCCAGCAAGAAAGGGACATACACGAAGCCCATGATTTGCTTGTAAAGCATTTCCGGCATGGGTGTCTGTCGGTCAAATCGTGCCAGGCATATCAAAGCAGAGCCGAATAAGGACAGAACCAGCATGGCAGAGATGGCCTGAAGACCATCCGTGTAGAAGGCTACGACCAGGGCAGAGCCAAGGACCAAACCAGCCGCTTTGGTGACGATCGTCTCCCGGGACAGAACTAAGGCGTAATACTCCAACAGGCCCACTGCTGCCGCCAAACCCACGAAAAGAGCAAAATGGGTCCGACCCCCTTTCCATATTAACAGGGCCAAAAGGGGGACAGCCACTATTGCCGTAAGCCATCGCCTTAAATGCGAAGATCCCATCGAGAGTTGCTCCGCCGCGCTCCGCAATTGGAGTATTGAAGCAATGTAATACTGGAGCAGGAATAAAAGATATCTTCTTGTGCTTTTACTACCCCATTACTCCGTCAGTCCCCTGCGAGGCGTTTTTTTGATCTGGTCCCCGGTAACCCCGAACCGACGCTCACGCTTCTCGTAATCATGCAAAATCTGGATCAGTTCGTCCCTTCTGAAATCGGGCCAGAGGGTGTCTGTGACGCAAATTTCTGTGTAGGCAATCTGCCAGAGCAAGAAGTTGCTGATTCGCATTTCACCACTCGTTCGAATAAGAAGATCCGGCTCTGGCATCCCCTCAGTATAAAGATACTTCGAAAAAACCCGTTCTGTTATCTCTTCGGATTGAAGACGGCCCGCCTGAACCTCGGCCGCGATTCTCCGCGCAGCAGTCACGATCTCATCCCGCCCTCCGTAGCTCAATGCTAGGTTTAGAATCATCCCGGGGTTCTTTCGGGTTTGATCCATGACCTCCCGGAGTACTGTCAATACATCATCGGGGAACCTTTCAATCTGCCCAATAGCGTTCAGGCGGATCCCGTTTTCCATCATTTCACCCAATTCTGATCTGAGAAAATTCTTCAACAGACCCATGAGGGCCGAGATTTCTTGTCGAGGTCGTTGCCAGTTTTCAGTTGAAAATGCGTAAAGTGTCAGAACTTCTATACCCATCTCTCGGCAGGCTCGAACGATGTTTCGGACCGACTCGGCACCTTCTCTGTGACCTCTGATACGGTTCAGGGAACGCTTTTTGGCCCAGCGGCCGTTGCCATCCATGATGATGGCGATATGTCGGGGGAGTGAGTCGGGTCGCAGGGGAGGAATGTCAGAATTCAAGGATCTCTTTCTCTTTTTCCTGGCAGATCTCGTCAACTGATTTGATGTAATCGTCTGTGATCTTCTGCACCTTGTCTTGACCCCTGAAAAAATCATCTTCAGAGATGTCGCCATCCTTCTTCAGACCCTTCAGAAGCTCGTTGGCGTCCCGGCGGAGATTGCGGATTGATACCTTGTGCTCCTCAGCTATCTTGCCAACGACCTTGACAAGCTCTTTGCGACGCTCTTCGGTAAGGGCCGGGATAGAAATACGTATGACCTTCCCATCGTTCATCGGAGTGAGCCCCAGCTCTGATTTGAGAATCTCCTTTTCAATCTCCCCAATGATTGACTGATCCCAGGGATTAATCACGACAAGCCTGCTTTCTGGGATTGACAAGGAAGCAACCTGGTTTAATGGTGTAGATGTTCCATAATAGCTGATCTTCATTCCCTCAAACAGTGCAAGGGAAGCTCGACCCGTGCGAACCTTCTTGAAGTCATTTTTCAAGGCATCAATCGAATCAGCCATCCTCTCTTGCGCATCATCATAAACCGAGTCAATCATCTTGCTATGCCTCCCTAATTCGAGTTCCAACGTTTTCCCCGCAGACAACTCGTCTCAGGTTCCCCTTTTTCCTGAGGTTGAAGACAATCACAGGAAGCTTGTTGTCCATTGCCAGAGAAACGGCAGTCGAATCCATTACCTTCAGCTGTTGTTTGAGGACCTCAAGATAGGTAACGTCATCCACCTTGCTTGCACCGGGATCAACCATAGGATCAGCATCATAAATGCCGTCCACCTTGGTAGCCTTCAAAAGGATTTCCGCACCGATCTCCTGAGCCCTCAGAGCTGCAGCGGTGTCTGTAGTGAAATACGGGTTGCCGGTCCCCGCGGCAAAGATCACGGCCCGTCCCTTTTCAAGATGCCTGACAGCTCGTCTGAGGATGTAGGGTTCAGCCACCGCACACATCTCGATCGCTGTCTGGACCCGGGTTTGAACGCCTCTCTTTTCAAGAGCGTCCTGGAGGGCGATACTATTGATAACAGTTGCTAACATACCGATATGATCCGCTGAGGTGCGGTCCATACCGTAGGAACTGGCTGCCACGCCGCGAAAGATATTTCCACCGCCAACAACTAGGGCCATCTGAACCCCAAGATCGTAAACCGATCGAATCTCGCCCGCAATATAGTTGATCATGTCAGGGCTTATGCCAAAACTCTGATCACCTATCAAAGCCTCGCCGCTAAGCTTAACCAAGATTCTTTTATACTTTGGAGAAGGCATATTATGTTGAATCCGTTGCGAGTTCCGGGTTACGAGTCTCGAGTTAAGATCTTGTCCGCTTTCAACGCGCAACGCGCAACTCGTAACACGCAACCAGTATTGAACCCATCACTCCGATACCGGTACTCCAATTGAGGCGAAGGCCCTTGTTCTTACTCCCCTCCCAATTGATATCGGACAAACCGTCTCACACTGATGCTTTCACCCGCCTTTGCAACCATATCATGAATCAGGTCCTGTATCGTGATGTCTGGATCCCTCACGTACTGTTGGGCCAAAAGAGACGATTCCTTAAAAAACTTTTCCATCTTACCCTGCACAATCTTATCCAGTATCTTTTCCGGTTTTCCCGTCTCTATGGCTTGCGCCCTGTAAATATCCTCTTCCCGCTGTACAACCTGCTCGGGAATATCCTCTCTACGAATGCCAAGAGGTCCGGCCGCAGCAATGTGCATGGCCAAATTCTTGACAAACGTACTGAACTCATCATTCTTAGCCACAAAATCGGTCTCGCAGTTCACTTCTACCAGGACACCAATCTTGCCACCCGTGTGGATATATGAATGTATCAAGCCCTCGGAGGTCTCCCGCCCGGCGCGTTTCAGTGCCGTGGCGAGTCCCTTCTTGCGCAGAAAATCGACCGCCTTCTCCATGTCGCCGCTTGCTTCCTGCAAGGCCTCTTTGCAGTCCATAACACCCGCATGCGTCCTTGAGCGTAATTCCTTGATCATCTGGGCATTAATGTCCACCATTTAAGACTCCTCTCGTGACTCATTATCTGGATCTTTCTCGGGTTGGTCAGGTACAGTGGTTTGTCTGGTAATAACTTCCACTATGGGACCATCTGAGCCATCAGAGACGACAGCACTTTCGCCTGGTCTAGCCACGTGCCTCACTTCCGCGACCTCCGTTTCCTCAACTGCTTTGTCTGCCTCTGACTGGAGTCGTTCCTCCCGGCGTTGACGACCTTCAATGCATGCATCAGCAATTCGCGAACTGATGAGTCTGATGGCCCTTATTGCATCGTCATTGCCAGGTATAATATAGTCTATATCATCCGGGTCGCAATTGCTGTCCACAATGGCCACAATAGGTATACCAAGTCGTCTTGCTTCACGGACTGCAATGTTTTCATTCTTGGCATCAACGACAAACAGGGCCCCGGGCAGTCCATTCATGTCGCGGATCCCCCCAAGGTTATTGTCAAGCTTTACCCTTTCCTTGTCCAGTTTCAGTCTCTCCTTTTTGGGAAAACGATTGACACTCCCATCAGCGAAAATGGCTGTAAGATGCTTCAGTCTGTCGATTCCTTTTTTCATAGTCTCAAAATTTGTTAGCATCCCTCCCAACCAGCGATTGTGAACATAATACATTTCGCACCGGTTGGCTTCTTCATAGATGGAATCCCGCCCCTGTTTCTTGGTTCCCACAAAGAGCACCGATTTTCCGTTTTCAACGGTGTCCACGATAAACTCGTAGGCCGTTTTGAACAATCTGACCGTCTGCTGCAAATCAATGATATAGATCCCGTTGCGGGCACCAAAGATGTAAGATTTCATCTTCGGGTTCCAACGTCTGGTCTGGTGGCCAAAATGGACACCCGCCTCCAACAACTCCTTCATGGTAACGTAAGACATGTCTTCCTCCCCTGTTTTTGGTTTTCCCTCCGTTCCTATCTTCCCCCCTCTCCTCTTCTCGTCGTCTCGACGCTCGAAGCACCGGAAAGAGAGTCCAAGAACGTGTGAATTGCTAAAAACTCAATTTTTTAACATGCGAAGTCTTCGTTTGCAACATAATTTTGCAGTGCTCAGTTGTTGTTATTAGTTGTTTTTGCCTTCACAACGCGATCGTGGCCACTATAATCCTTGATGACGGCCCAATCACTGTACGTCTTGGCTGCAGAAATCAGCCCATCAACCGCGACCCATTGATCCTGACCAATCTCGAAAAGGAGCCACCCTCCAGGAACCAAGTGGTCTGAGGCATGTTTGATGATGAGTCTAATTCCATCCAGACCGTCAGGGCCCCCCTCAAGAGCCTCCCGAGGCTCATGTTGGGTAATCTCTGGTGGAAGATCCTCAAACTCATGGCTCGCAATGTAAGGGGGATTGGAAACGATCACGTCAAAATAGCGCTTGCGGTCACGGACCGGGTCGAACCAGTTCCCCTGCAAAAATGTGATGACTTTGTCGAGTTCATGGGTTTGAGCGTTGTACTGGGCTATAGCCAACGCCTTTTCTGAGCGATCAACTGCATAAAAGCTTTGGTCTGGCCGCTCAGAGGCCATGGCAAGGACAATGGCCCCTGAACCGGTTCCAAGGTCCAGCATTTTCATAGGTGCCTGCCTTGGTTTTGTCCGTATAATCTTTAGGGCAGCCTCCACAAGGGTTTCAGTCTCAGGCCTCGGTATCAGGACATCAGGTGTAACCTTCAAATCCATAGACCAGAACTCTTTCTTACCAACAATATAGGCCACCGGCTCTCTCTGTATACGTCTCCGGATGAAATCTTTAAAGAGCCCAAGCTCTTCAACTTCGAGGCAACGGTCATACTGGACGTAGAGATCCACACGTCCAACGCTTAGGGCATGGGCCAACAGGATTTCAGCAGCAGCACGCGGCTGTTCAAGGTGGTGGGATTTGAAGTAGGCTGTCGTCCACTCAAGGATTCTTAGAATGGTCCAGGTCTCAGGCAGCATTCCTTGATTCTGCCTCAACATGCTGAATGGCAAGGGCCTGATGGTGAGTCATAAGAGCATCGACGATCTCTCCGATATTGCCTTGGAGAATACCTTCAAGTTTATACAGCGTTAGCCCAATACGGTGGTCTGTGACACGGCCCTGGGGAAAGTTGTATGTCCTGATCCGCTCGCTACGGTCACCACTTCCAACCTGATTCTTCCGATCTGCAGAGATTTTTTCGTTCTGCTCAGAAACCATCTTATCGTATAAACGAGCCCGCAGCACCTTCATCGCCTTGGCCCTGTTCTTGTGCTGCGATTTTTCATCCTGACACGTCACCACTAATCCTGTGGGAAGATGGGTAATGCGTATTGCCGAGTCTGTTGTGTTTACGCTCTGCCCCCCCGGCCCGGTAGAGCGAAACACATCCACCTTAACGTCTTCAGAAGCGATTTTGACATCCACCTCTTCTGCCTCGGGTAAAACAGCTACAGTCACGGCCGAGGTGTGAATCCTGCCTTGTGATTCCGTGACCGGAACCCGCTGGACCCTGTGGGCACCGCTTTCATATTTCAGCCTACTATACGCCCCCTTGCCCTGCACTGAGGCAATGATCTCTTTGAGTCCGCCAACGCCCGTAACATGCTTACTCAAGACTTCTACCTTCCAACCAAGACTGTCGGCATACCTGTTGTACATCTGAAAAAGCTCTGCAGCAAAGAGCCCGGCCTCTTCGCCACCTGTGCCAGCTCTTATTTCTATGACAATATTCTTCTCATCATTGGGATCTGTCGGGACAAGGAGCCACTTCAGCTCTTGCTCTAGCTTTTCCGAGCGCTCATATAGATCAGGAAGGTCTTCTCTTGCTAACTCTTTAATATCTTCGTCACCGTCTTTCAGAAGCTCCTTGGTTTCTTCAATATCTTTGGCCACTTGTTTGTACTCACGATAAACAGAAACGATTCTTCCCAGCTCGGCGTGTTCCTTTGCACGATTCCTATAGGCCTCTTGATCCTTCACCAGGTCCGGATCGCTCAAAAGCTTCTCAACCTTCACAAACCGTTCTTCCACGCCTTCTAGCTTACCAAACATATATGTTCCTTGCCCGCATGGATGCGTTTCCTTACCCCAGTTCGCCAGCAACTCGACCCTGTCCATGCAGGGCACTCTTCAGGGCTGCCAGGGCTACCTCAAGTTGTTCATCGCTGGGCTCGCGCGTGGTCAGTTTTTGCATCCACATGCCTGGCAAAATCGCTAAACGGACCAGGCGCCATTCCATGTTCTTACTGCCAAACCTGATCATCTCATACGCCAAACCAGCTATAGGGAACATCAACAATACCTTCATAACAATGGCAATAATATGGTTAACAATAGCAGGGATAACATCCAGAGTCGGCATAAACGGAAATACAATCGCAAAGAAAAAAATGCTTATCAAAAGTACAATCAATATGAAGGCAGTGCCGCATCTGGGATGAAGTGTTGAAAACCTTTTCGCATTCTCAATGGTCAGGGCCTCCCCTGCTTCATAGGCGTAAACAGACTTGTGCTCTGCACCATGATATTCAAAGATTCGTCTAATGTCTTTGAAAAGGGAAACGAACCAGACATAGCCAAGGAAAATAATGATCTTTACAACGCCATCGATAACATGAAAAAGGAAGTTCTCAACCCCCAGTCCTACACCAAATAAGCGGCCAACAAGGCCGCTGATCACGTGAGGCAAAACAACAAACAGGAGAATCCCCGCTCCAACCGCCAGCAGCATAGTAAAAAAAAGGGCCCCTCGGCCCAGTGACTCCTCCTCTTCTTCTAGAGCCTGATTGGCTGAAAAGGTCAGAGCTTGCATCCCGTTGATCAAGGCTTCAACGATGGCGAGGCTTCCTCTGACAAAAGGCCATTTAAGAAACGACCATCGCTCAGACAATGAACGCCATCTATCTTCTTTTACCAGGATCTGTCCATTTGGTCGTCGCACGGCAATAGCCATAGACTTGGGAGCCCTCATCATCACCCCTTCTATGACGGCCTGCCCGCCTACATGAATATTGCTCTGTCTGGTCCTGCTCACCTTTGGCCTAACTTGGGCCTTGCGCAAAAATAACTTACCATTTTGGCATCTCAGCTGGATACAGGTTTTTCTTCGCCGTTATTCTGGGCCTCATAATTAGCATATTTTCTGCGAAACCGTTCAATGCGTCCGGCTGTATCTACCAGCTTTTGTTTGCCGGTAAAAAAAGGATGGCATTTGGAGCAGATTTCAACGCTGATGTCTTTCTTGGTAGAACCCGTCTCCACCACATTGCCACACGCACAACGAACCGTGGTTTGAGAATACTCAGGATGTATGTCCTTCTTCATGTCAAGCCTCCGTGAATTCTTGAGCCGACGAATGGTCAATTTCCACTCAACCATTCGACCACTCAACATGATTGCTAACTGTTCATGGATTCCAAGAACTCTTTATTATCTTCAGTCCCTTTTATTTTTTCAAGCAAAAATTCCATGCTGTCTACCGGATTCAATGAAGCGAGTAGTTTTCTCAGGATCCAAACTCGGTTCAATACCTCTGGCTCGAGGAGTAACTCCTCCTTCCGCGTCCCTGACTTATTTATGTCAAGGGAAGGGAAGACTCGTTTGTCTGACAGCTTTCGGTCCAGCTGCAACTCCAAGTTGCCGGTACCTTTAAACTCTTCAAAGATGACTTCGTCCATTCGACTTCCAGTGTCAACCAGGGCTGTGGCAATGATAGTAAGACTTCCACCCTCTTCAATATTACGGGCAGCACCAAAGAAACGCTTTGGCCGGTGAAGCGCATTAGAATCGACCCCACCTGAGAGTATTTTACCGCTCGGAGGTACCACCGTGTTGTAAGCACGGGCAAGACGGGTAATACTGTCCAAGAGGATGATTACATCCCGTTGATGTTCCACCAAGCGTTTGGCCTTCTCAAGCACCATTTCCGCGACCTGGACATGCCTCTGGGGAGGCTCATCAAAGGTAGAACTGATCACCTCAGCATCAACCGAACGCTCCATGTCTGTCACTTCTTCCGGTCTCTCGTCAATAAGTAAAACGATCAGCACAATATCTTTATGGTTAGCATTTATGCTGTTCGCAATGTCTTGCAGTAGCATGGTTTTCCCTGTTCTTGGTGCTGAAACAATCAGGCCTCTCTGGCCAAAACCAATGGGCGTCAACAGGTCCATAATCCGAACACAATAGTTCTTCGCATCCCTTTCGAGAACGATCCTTCTCTCTGGATAGAGAGGGGTTAGATTATCAAAGAGAATCTTGTCTCGAGATTTCTCGGGGTCCTCATAGTTCACCGCCTCCACCTTGAGCAGTGCAAAATACCGTTCGCTATCCTTTGGAGGCCGAATCTGTCCCGACACTGTGTCACCGGTACGAAGGCTGAAACGCCGGATCTGGGAAGGGGAAACGTAAATGTCGTCGGGGCCTGGCAGATAACTGTAGTCGGGCGCCCTCAGAAAACCAAAGCCATCAGGCAGTATCTCAAGCACGCCCTCACCATAGATCAGGCCATTCTTTTCTGTCTGGGCCTGTAACAGGGCAAAAATCAACTCCTGCTTGCGCATGCCTGAGGCACCTTCGATGTCAAACTCTCTGGACATTTTGGTCAGTTCGCCAACTTTCTTGGCCTTCAGCTCTACCAGGTTCATTGAATCCTCTTCCTTTAAATCGTTAAAAAAATGTGAAAACCTTGGCTCTTGTGGCCTGACGGACGAGGCGCCTGAACCCTGTGACTAATTACGCTATTGCAAGTCTTGGGACACACTGTAAAAAACGGATGGTTCCTCTTATTGAAAATAACGGGGATAAGTGGCAGTGTGTTTCAGGTTGCGCTCTATTGAATGCAGAAGTTACTGGATGTTTTCTCTATGCTCTCCCAGGAAGGTCTGATTGTTGACAAAGATTACAACACGTTCCTGAGTGTGTCAAGCCTTTTCAAGCACCTTTCGCTATTTTCGTGTAGATTTCCTTCACGACAGTTCCTAATTCCTCAAGTGTTGCTCGGTTTTGTACAATGAAGTCTGCGTGTGGTCTTTTCTCTTCAGCTGCTATCTGGATTCCCATCAGGGCCTGAGCCTCCGCTGCCGATGAGCCGTCACGAGCCATCAGTCGGCTTTCTTGCTGATCTGAACCGGCTTCAACCAGGATCACCAGGTCAAACTGGTCTTGCATCCCCAGTTCAATCAAAAGGGGAACCTCCACGACCACAATGGCATCTTCATAGCGAGACTCGATAGAGGCAACCCTCTCCTCGAAAAGTTTGAGTATCTCAGGATGGGTTAACCTCTCGACCACCTCTCGCCCTTGGGCATCTCTGGTTATGATCCCTCTGAGCTTTCTGCGGTCCAGAGTGCCGTCGGTCTCAAGTATACCATTTCCAAAGTGATCAACTATGGCCCCTAGCACGGGTGAATCCGGCTGGACGGCCTCACGTGCCAGCTCATCCAAGCTAATCACATGGGCCCCGAGTCGTTTCAGGCAATCGCAGACCACAGTCTTGCCCGCACCTGCACCACCGGTAACTGCAACTTTGAGCATCTCTTCCCGCTATAATAGCTCAACACTTAAGGAAAACTGCTGAATATAGGGGTGAAGCCGTT
>JBEQLC010000044.1:0-10127 GCA_040326175.1 Desulfobacteria bacterium
CTGTTCTACGTCAAAGGTCACCTGGTCACCCTCAGCAAGGGTCTTAAATCCAGACCCGCCAATAGCGGAGTGATGAACGAATACATCGTCGTCACCCTCGCGCTCGATGAAGCCAAATCCCTTGCTGTCGTTAAACCACTTTACGATTCCTTCTTCCATAGCAACTGTCCTCCTTTCGTCGTTCTTTCGTACTGCTTGTCAGGAACTACTCTGGAAGACGCTACCAAACCACATCGCTACGGCGAAAGATCGATTTTTAAGCGGGTTCTAAAACAGAAATCCTAATTCGCGTACTAGATCCGTCTCCATGACACAAAACATCATGGAAAGGTAATTTTGGACCGTATGGCTCATGCTAAGCCGGGGCTTCTTGCATGTCAAGGAAAAACTCGGAAAAGATGGGTCGTCGAGCTAATGTCGTTGTTGGAAGTTCTGCAGAAGGGGTTGCCAGATGGGACTCACCACTGTATGGCAGCCCAAAATCTCAGCAAGGGAATCCCGTCGACCCATTACCGGTCCATGGTATGTTCTTCGGTAGACCCCACATATTGTGGTTGGAACGCCATAGCCCCAAAAAAAGCTTGACCGGCTCGCTCCCCGCGCACGAAGTGCTGCCGTAAGGCAGAACGCCCGTCCTTCAGGACGGGGAAGCTTCACAATGGAGAGAATTTAAGAAACATAAAAGAGCACATAACAACTTAATATAAATAGAGAAAACAGAGTTTATGTCGTACAGCTTCCCATTATCTATATTTTTCGAAAAGTATAGATATGATGAAGAGATTGAAACTTCACATTGCCTTCCCTGTGTCTGACTCTATCATCTCACATGCCGCCTAAGATCAAACTCTATAGTCTATAGATCTAATCATCCAGAGAGGGATTTGAGGGCTTCGTCGACATCCTGGACGTGGAAGACGTACATTGCTGTTTGTTCATCCGAGGTCCCAGAACCGTAAACATAATTGATATTGATATTGGCATCGCCGAATCTCTTTGAGATTTTGGCCAGTGTGCCCGGTTTGTTCTCCAGTCTCATGACCAGAACCTCCAAGGTGTTCACCCAGTAATCGGCCTTCTTCAAAATCTCCAGGGCCTTTTCGGTTTGGTCTACAACGACGCGTATCAGGGAATATTGTTTGGCCTCTTTGATGACTGATCCATAGCTCGCAGCCGAAGCGGTTCTCTTAATGGACCTTCCGCGTGCCTCAAACATTTCCTGTATATAGTCGGCAGCATTTTGAATAAACATGGCCAGAATGTTGATATTGGAGCCTCCCATCAAGTCCGCAAATCGCCCCAGTTCCCCGGGAACGTTTCTCAGGAATATTGAGACCTGCTTTTCCTTTGTCATCCTGTGTTCATCCTTTCATTGACTGGTCTAAACCACTGCCATCGGTAACAGTGCCTGCAAAGGTTCAAAGATTCTACCGTTACGGTAAATGTGGAAAAGTGTCCCAAGCAAGCTTATCTGCAGTTGCAGGTCAGCAGCTATCCTTACAGCTGAATGTGTTCAAGTGTCAGGGCTGTTTTGAGTATGGTCTTGGCAATTCTTTGAAACTGTTCTGTCACATCTGATACGTAGAATTGACAAGTCCCGTTCTTCTTGAGCTTGTTGTCAACATCGGGATTGTGGTGCAGAAAGTCCACGACTGAATCAGAAAGCGCTTCTGATGAATCTATAACCTTCACACGTTTGCCAATTTTTGCCTGAATGATCTCCTTCAGAAGGGGATAGTGCGTACAGCCCAGGATTAGGGTGTCGATCTGTTTGACTTTGAGAGGGTGGAGGTACTTCTTGACAATCTTTCTGGTTTCTCCCTTCTTGAGCCAGCCCTCCTCCACCAGAGGCACCAGCAGGGGGCAGGGGTGTCCATAGACCTTCATTTCCGGCCGAATGGCCTTGATCTTGTCTTCATAGACCCCGCTGTTTATGGTGGCCCTGGTTCCGATGACCCCTACACGCCTCCTTTTGGGGTCTGAAACCGCCATCTTGACAGCGGGAGATATGACCTCAAGGATGGGCACATCAAACCGTTCGTTCAGGGTGTCGGTTGCTATACTGGAAGCCGTGTTACATGCGACGACCAGCATCTGAGCCCCTTTCTGGAGGAGCAACTCCGCGTCCTCGACGGCATATCTGATGACGGTCTCCCGACTTTTTGTGCCATAAGGGGTACGCGCTGTATCCCCAAAATAGAGGACATCATAATCAGGCAAATGACGCCTTATGGCCCTGACTACCGTAAGACCGCCAATACCGGAATCAAACACGCCGATCAAGATTGGGCCTCCTTCATAAATGGTAAGTTGTCAGTTGTGGGTTGTCAGTGGTTGAAAGAGGGGTGATGCATAACGGACAACAAACAACGGACAACGGACCTGTTCAAGGGCTGCAGCTTCTTACTGTACAAATTGACGACTTCTATGTCCTCTCATATTGCGCGAGAACGGCCCTCACGTATTCGACAAGATCATCCTGGTTGCCGTTGTCACGAATCCCGGGACACATTGACTTCATAACGGCCCAGTTTGACTTATCCACCAAAATACTCTCGATAAATGGCCAGATCTTACACATGCGAGGTTTAACTTCGTGAATGGTGCAGAGTTCGTCCCAAAAGATGCAACAACCCGACTCTGCAGTCTTGATCATGGGCCGCCGCCCTGACCAATCGCAGTAATCTGAAAGGAAACGATCCTGATCTATACCCAGGTAATCTGATATGCGCTCAGCTTCGTGATCATTTACAAAGGTCCCTCCATACCCTTTGCAGCAGTCGCCACATTTCTGGCATTCAAAGAAATCAGAAGACTTGGGCACCTCAGATACTCTCCCTTCTGTCCATTGCACGCCTTAACGTGATTTCATCAAGGTATTTCAGGTCACCCCCCACGGGAACACCCGTGGCTATTCGAGTTATCCGTACGGGATATCCCTTCAATACCTGAGCCAAATATGATGCTGTTGCTTCTCCCTCCACATTAGTGTTGGTGGCGAGGGCCACTTCTTTAATCTCATCCAGCTTGACGCGCTCAATGAGTTCCTTGATCCTCAATTCATCCGGTCCGATGCCGCTCATCGGAGAGAGGGCTCCGTGCAGCACGTGGTATAATCCTTTAAACGCGCCAGACTTTTCCAGGGCCACTAAATCGTTGGGCTGTTCAACTACACACAGCATAGTGTGGTCCCGACTCCTGTTAAGACAGATCTTGCAAGGGTCGGTCTCACAGAGACCGAAACATTTTGAGCAAAACCTTATCTTCTCTTTAACCTCAAGAATGTTTCGGGATAGCGCCTTTGCATCTTCATCTGATGAGCGAAGGATGTACAGGGCCAGACGTGCTGCGGTCTTCTCGCCGATACCGGGAAGCTTTGATAAGTGTTTGATAAGGCTGACAAGGGATTGGGGATAGAACTCCATGGTTACGTCAATCCCGGGATCTTGAACCCGCCGGTGAGTTTTGTCATCTCTTCGGAGACCATCTCTTGCGATTTTTTCAGCACCTCATTGACTGCGGCCACGATCAGGTCCTCCAGCATCTGCACGTCATTTGGATCCACCACTTCGGGGTCTATCTTGATGGACAACAACTCCTGTTTGCCGTTGGCAACCGCCTTGACCATACCGCCGCCGACTGTCGTCTCCACCGTCCTGTCCGCTAACTCCTCCTGGAGCTTAAAAATCTTGGACTGTAGTTTTTGAGCTTGCTTCATCATGTTACCCATGCCTTTTACCATGTTGTACCTCCGTATTTTAGAATCGTAATCTTCGCTTCTCACACACAAAAAGTTTCCAGTGCGTAAATGAGGTGTTTTTTCGATGGGCAAGGCCGCACAAGCCCGCCCACCTCGCCTGAGCGTTCGCGATGGCGGGCAGGGGTTTTCGTTGAGGCGTACAAGTCGTACGTCGCAGACGGCCTCTTCACAAGCCGCAGGCGCAAACCCGCGGAGAACGCCGCCCAGCGGAAAAAGAACTGTTTATGGACGGAAACTAAAGGATCTTTACGTCTACAACCCTCCCCTTAAATACCTCCAGGGCATCCGTGACAAGAGGATGATCCAGCGCCTCCTTCCTCAGACGCCTGTCCTTGTCGCTTTCCTTGTGCTGGACCTTTCGTGGGGCCGCTTTTCCGGATTCGACGATCTTGATTTTCATCTTTCGTTTAAAGAACCGCTCGCAAACCTTTTCAAGTGCAGCCACACTCTTTTTGTCCTTAAGTCTAACAGTGTTAAAGGAGTTTCCAGTCACCGTGATTTCCAGGGAATCTTTGCCTATCCTGCTAAGAGTGGCCTGTTCAAGATTAGGTGAAAGACCTGGACACTCTTTGCTAAAGATGGCAAGGAGCTGCTGCCAGGTCTGTGCAAGGTTTTCGGATGACCCTGCGCTTTGCCTGGGTTCGGTTGCATGTTCAGGAGCAGGAGGCATTTCAGGTTGCAGTTGTTCGCGGACTTCTTTCCCCTGGGGAATAGCACCGCCGGTTTCGACCTCTTTGGCAAGGTGGTCCAGTTTCTTGATGATTTCATCAAAGGATACAACCGGCTCTAGCTGGGCAAGTTTCATAAAAAGCATCTCCATGGCCAGCTTAGGTTGGGGAGAAAGCCTTATACCTACCTCTGCCTGGAACAGGGTGGTGAAGATCTGGTTGAGGGACTCGAATGAGATGTTTTCAACCTGCTGCCTCATAAGTGTCAGTTCGTGTCCGGGGACGTCGACAAGGGGCCCGACATCGCGGGCCATCTTGATAACGAGAAGATGCCTGAAGTGCTCAACTATCTGCATGGTAAGCCGCTTCAAGTCGTGGCCATAGTTGTAAACTCCATCAAGGATGTTGAGTGCCTTTACCACATCGCGGGCAAGCAAAGCGGAAGAAAGATCAAATATTACCTTTCGATTTACTAGACCCAGGATATCGAGTACCTGATCGTCAGTAGCAGCCTCTTCAGAATAGGCTGTGACTTGGTCGAGGAGGCTCAGGGCGTCACGCATACTCCCGTCAGCTTCCCTGGCCAGAAGCCTGAGGCTATCCTCACTGATTTCAAGGGAGGTTTCCTTACAGATAGCTTCCAACTGTTTCAATGTATCTTCCAGGCCGATGCGCTTGAAGTCGTGTCTCTGACATCGCGACAATATTGTGATGGGAATCTTATGGGCCTCAGTAGTGGCAAAGATGAAAAGGACATGGGCCGGCGGCTCCTCCAGGGTCTTGAGAAGGGCATTAAACGCCTCCTTCGTGAGCATGTGGACTTCGTCGATAATATAGATCTTGTGCCGGCCCAGGCCGGGCATGTATTTCACATTTTCTCGAAGCTCGCGGATCTCGTCAATGCCTCTGTTGGAGGCGCCGTCGATTTCAAATACATCAACCGCAAAGCCGTCCGTGATTTGTTTGCAGGATGGACACACATTGCACGGAGTGGAAGTGGGGCCCTCCTTACAGTTTATCGCCTTGGCGAGTATGCGGGCAACCGAGGTCTTGCCGATACCTCTGGGGCCAGCAAAGAGTAAGGCATGGGCAACCCTGTCAGCTTGGATAGCATTCTTGAGGGTCTGGGTTATATGGGCCTGACCAATGACCTGTTCAAAGGTCTGGGGGCGGTATTTTCGTGCCAATACAAGATAGGACATGTAAATGAATTCCTTTTCTGCAAGCCATCTCAAAAACAATCTAAGTGCCCATGGCGGCGTTGCGAAACGGTTCAAAATGCTCATCCCGCCGCGGCGGACTCCGCTTTTTCACCGTTCCGCGCCTTGCCCTGAACCCTAACCTCATTCTTGAGATGGCTTGTATTATTTCTTATCTGGAGCCACGTATTATTGGAACTCGAAAGCGGGATGGCGCAAACCATGAGGCACAGAGGCACAGGGCTAAAGGTTTCTATCTCTGTGCGCCTTGTGCCAACTGCCCAATAACCTCCACTACTTTCATGCAACAAGAGCGAAGTACCCGAGTTCCACTTGAGAACATTGAACCGCAACAGCGAGCGCAATCCCCGCAGCTTGCTACAGGGAATCTTCAATATAGTCGATTGAATATTGAATATTGGAAGAGTAAATTGTCAATCTGCAATCGTCAATCTGCAATTGGTTTTAATATTGCATTGTCTATTAAACGCGTTTTACCGACCCATACAGCCAGGGCCATCAGAACTGCACCCTCAATCCGGTCGACGTCTTCGAGGGTTTCGGGGTCACATATGGACACATAGTTAATTTTCACATGAGGATGGGAGCCTATAAGCTCCGATGCTCCGTGGATGAGTTTTTCGGCATCCCTTATCCCTTCAGCAACGCTTTCCTGGGCCTGCTTAAGCGAATGAAAGAGGGACTGTGCGGAACGCCTCTCATCTTCAGACAGATACGTATTTCGGGAACTCATAGCCAGACCGTCGGACTCCCGCACAGTCGGGACTCCGATGACCCTTATGTTGAGACTCAAATCGCGGACCATGCGACGGATGATAGCCAACTGTTGATAGTCCTTTTCACCAAAAATGGCCACATGGGGCCTGACAATGTTGAACAACTTTGTCACTACCGTGGCAACGCCCCGAAAATGGCCTGGCCTCGAAGGGCCGCAAAGATGCCGGGGAAGCATCTCCAGATCGACGTGAGTCTGAAACGCTTTGTCGTACATGGCCCCGACCTCTGGGGCAAAGATAACGTCAACCCCCACAGACTTGGCCAGGTTTAGGTCCCGGTCAAGGTCCCTAGGATATGTCTGAAAGTCTTCTGCAGGACCAAACTGTGTGGGATTGACAAAGATACTGACAATCAGGGCGTCTCCAAGTCTTCGGCCCTCGCGCATAAGGGCCAGATGACCCTCGTGCAACCAACCCATGGTGGGAACGAAAGCGATGGTCTTGCCAGCTTGCAGGAGGCGCGTTGATTCTTGCTGCATCTGATCTATACTTGTAATACTTAAGATGTATGCCTCCATTCATAAAACACTAATTTTAAAGCATTGATTTCCTTATGTCAACATGCCTTCTTCTTGAAATACGTGCTTTCTTTGTCCATAATGTTATTCCATGAATCGACCAATTGCGGCTAAGAGCATTGACGTCTTAAATAAAAGGAATATAATTCTTGAGCACACGCAGAAGAACTGCCAACAAGAATCTTCAGGAGATTGAAAGACCTATGACAGACCGTAGATCTTACTTAGAATCCCTTACGCCAAAGATGGGCCTGGCCCTGTTGCCAGCGGTACTCTTTTTTGTCTTGGTTCTTAACGGACACGCATATTCGGCAACAGAGCCGGATTCTTCACCTCAAGACAGTGCCGATGTCTTGAAGAATCCAAAGATCGACCGCATCATCCCTTCGAAACCCGATGACCTGTTTGTCGTACTGAAGAATGGGCTTACAGTGTTGATTCGTGAGTCTCACGGATCAACGGTGGTTTCGTCGCACATATTGGTTAAGACTGGATCGATATATGAAGGCGAGAGAATACAGGGTGGTTTGTCCCACTACCTCGAGCATGTGGTCTCGGGCGGTACAACATCGAAGCTCAGTGAGACACAGATCAAGGAACGTCTTCAGGCCATAGGTGGGGCCACTAACGCTTACACGGGCTACGAAGATACTGTCTATTATATCAAGACCACGCGGGCACATTACAAAGAGGCCCTCCACCTACTTTTGGGCTATGTGACCGACTGTCAGTTTGATGAAACTGAATATCAGAGAGAAAAAGGGGTGATTCTCCAGGAATTTCAGATGGGGGAGAATGATCCGTCTCGGCAGCTGTGGTACACATTTATGAAGACGGCATACCGAGAGCATCCTGTCCGTTACCCGGTTATTGGGGAAAAAGAGATCTTTCTCAATATGGGCAAAGAGGACCTCATAGCTCATTATCGCCGGTGGTATACTCCGGAGAATATGGTGGTTTCTGTGGCTGGAGACGTAGAGAAAGAGGAGGTACTCAGGACAATAATCGATTTTGCCGGAGGTGTGAAACGCGCTACCAATCCGCCGTATGTTCTGCCGATGGAACCAGCCCAGTTTGCGCCGCGCACTGTTGAAAAGAGCCTGGCTATGGCTAGAATTGCACAGGCTCAACTTGGGTTTCGAACCGTTGGTTTGACCGATCCAGACCTTTATCCCGTTGACGTGTTGGCTGTTATCATGGGCGATGGTCGTACTTCAAGGCTGTACCAGACAGTACGCGATGAGAAGGGCCTAGTCCTCTCCATCAGTGCAGCGAGTTGGACGCCAACTTTTGCAAAGGGCCAGTTTCTTATTTCTATGGATCTGGCGTACAAGGACCTGTCCGAAGCGATTGATGCTGTCTGGGAGGAGATATCAGCCGTTCAGAAAGACTCGATAAGCAAAGAAGCCCTGAGACGGGCTAAGAACAAGGTCGTGGCGGATCATGTCTATGGGCAGGAGTCTGCACAGAGCCAGGCCAGGCAGCTTGCCGTGGATTGGGTAACCACAGGTGATCCTTATTTCAGCGAAAACTACGTGGCGAGGACCCAGGAGGTAACCGGCGAGGATGTAATGCGAGTGGCCAAAAAGTATTTTCGAAGAGACCGTATGACCCTTGCAGTCATCAAGCCGAGCGAGGCGGCATTGAAAACAGGGGGGTCGCACTCGCCACGATCTGGCTTAAAGGAGAGAGTGGAGAGGGTCATACTGCCGAATCAGATGACTCTTCTTCTGAAAAGAAACACAGCAGCACCCATTGTGGTTCTAAAGCTGATAATCAAGGGAGGGCTTCGGTTTGAGCCGGTAGACAAGCCCGGGCTTTCTCATTTTATGGCGGCCCTTTTAACCAAGGGGACCGAGAATAGATCCAAAGCTGAAATCGCTAGGGTGATTGAGGATGTGGGAGGATCGATCGAGTCAAGCTCTGGATACAATTCGGTGAGTGTCTCCGTTACTGTCCTAAGGGAACACTTCGATTTGGCCTTGGACCTGCTTTCGGACGTGGCTCTTCACCCCACATTTCCGAAGGAAGAGATAAGAAAACAGCGTCGGGAAACGCTCATGGCTATACAAAGACTCGACGAAAATTGGACTACGGAAATTGCCCGAATGATGAAGCGGCATTATTACCATGAGCACCCTTACCGAAATGATGTGATAGGCTCCGCCAAAGCCGTGGAGAGATTTTCTGGTAAAGAGATAAGAGATTTTTACGAGTCGGTCATGATGCCCAACAATGCTGTACTGGCTATATTCGGAGAGATTGACTCCGGGACGGTAACCTCGATGGTTGAACAGGCCTTTGGAGATTTTCAACCCGGTATTCTGGAACAGCCGATCATCGAAATAGAGACCCAGAACATTATTCAAGACGAGAGTTTTGAGGTATTTAACGAGAAGACAGCCGCAGCCATTGTGGTAGGATATAACGGCCTGACGCTTACCGACATTGATCGTCCTGTTGTGGACGTGCTGGACGCGGTTATTTCGGGTATCCGTTATCCCAGCGGGTGGCTGCACGAGGCCCTGAGAGGAGGGGACAGAAGTCTGGTCTATGTTGTGCACGCCTATCCGTCGTTTGGGATCGACGGTGGCTATTTCGGAATTATGGCCCAGACCACTCCGGATAACTATGAAAGTGTTCTAAAGATTGTTCTGGATAAGATGGACTTGATTCAAAAAGGGGAGGTGGACCCCACTACCTTGGAGCAAGCCAAGAATATGTGTATTACCGCACACGAGATGGGCCTCGAAACAATAGCATCGCAGACCTCAAGTGCAGCTTTCAACGAGATCTTAGGGTTGGGCTATGATTATGATGTCAAGTATCCTGATCTCATTGAAAGTGTTAGTGCAGAGGACGTCTTGCGGGTAGCAAAGAAGCTTTTTGCTTACCATCTGATTGTGGCAACGAAGCCGAACTCAATGAATATTGACGATTGAGTATTGATGATTGTTTTCCATCGTAAATAGTCAATAACAGGTTCTATTTATGCACGGCGAAGCATCCTAAATATTTCTGGATTACCCCGGTATAGAATTCAATCTCTTCTTTGTCTTCGGCCCCCTTGATCCCTTTGAAATTGAAAAATGTCAGGCCGTTTTCGTAATTGATTTGCGAAAGGGCCTCGCTCCTTTCAATTTCTTGTTGCTTGTGCAACTGATTGCCTGTCGCCCGAATCTTTT
>JBEQLC010000045.1:0-10090 GCA_040326175.1 Desulfobacteria bacterium
CCCTTGGCCGAGAGAAAGACTTCCAGAAGACCCTCCCCCAGTGCTTGGCGGTATATTGTGGGGGTTGCAGGAATAATAATAAGACGAATATTGTCGTTGACAGTGTGGCCATTCAGGACACTGGCTGCCAAGCGCAGGTCTTCAATCCGGCCGTTCGTGCAGGACCCTATGACCACCTGTTGGATAGGAACAGTTCCAACTTCTGAGATACCCCTGGTATTATCTGGAAGATAAGGGAACGCCACCTGGGGTTCGATACCAGAGACGTCATACGTCTTTGACTCTGCATACTGAGCATCCGGATCGCTTGTGTAGCACTCGAAGGGGCGTTTTGCACGCGGCCTCACGTAATCGAGTGTCGATTCATCAGGGGTAATAATTCCGTTTTTGGCTCCTGCCTCAATTGCCATGTTGGCCATGGTCATACGATCGGCCACAGGCAGGTCGTTGATCGCATCGCCAGTGAATTCCATGGCTTTGTATGTGGCACCGTCCACCCCGATGTCGCCAATGGTATAAAGGATCAGGTCCTTTCCGGTGACCCATTGCGTGAGCTTACCACTATATGTGAGCTTTATCGATTCAGGAACCTTAAACCAGACCTCGCCCGTAATCATGGCTGCTGCAATGTCTGTGCTGCCGACGCCCGTGGCAAAGGCCCCCAAGGCGCCGTAGGTGCAGGTGTGGCTGTCGGCTCCAATCACCACATCTCCAGGGAGTACCAAGCCTTGTTCCGGCAGGAGGGCATGCTCAATCCCCATTTCACCCAATTCAAAGAAATGCTTGATATGATATTTCTTGGCAAAGGTGCGCATGGTCTGCACCTGTATGGCTGACATGATGTCCTTATTTGGGACAAAGTGATCCGGGACCAGAGCGATTCTTTCTGGATCAAACACAGATTCCGTACCTGATTTTTCAAATAGATCGATCGCAATGGGGGCCGTGATATCGTTGGCTAAAGCCATGTCGATCCGAACATTGATGAGTTCACCAGGTGCTACTGTGTCTCGGCCTGCGTGGGCAGCCAAGATTTTTTCTGTAATCGTTTGAGGCATAATCTATACAGGCTTCTCGTACGGGGTATCGAGTTCGTCGCTTGCAGCCTCTTCACTCTGGCGCTTTTTGCGAAGCCACAGTGTGGTGAAAGGCCCTGACATTACATAGAACAGCATCATAAGGAAGAAGGCAATAGCTGGTTCTGCTGCAATGACAATGAAAAGCATCACAACGACGACCAGCACATTAAACCTCATCTTTTTGAACAATCCTGCATGTTTAAAGCTATAGTACTTCATCGTGCTGACCATAAGGCAAGACAGAACGTATATCATTATTAGGATGGTCACATGCTTGGCAGTCCCTGTTCCGCCCAGGCGTTGATGGAGAAGGATCGTAGCCGAAATCATAAAAGCTGCCGCCGGGATCGGAAGTCCATTAAAATAATCACTGCTGATAATGTGGGCCTGGGCGTTGTAACGTGCAAGCCGAAGTGTCCCGCAGGCAACAAAAATAAGAGCTGCCAACCAGCCAAGCCTTCCAAAGGGCTGAAGGGCCCACAGATATACCAGAATCCCGGGTGCCACGCCAAAGGATATGGCGTCACTGAGGGAGTCGTATTCCAGGCCGAACCTGCTCTCAGTATGCGTGACCCGGGCAATCTTACCGTCGAGGGCATCAAACATTGCCGCCAGCATAATCGCAATCGCTCCCTTCAGAAAGAGACCCTGAATAGCGGCCACGATGGCATAGAAGCCGCAAAAAAGGTTGGCGGTGGTAAGAAGGTTGGGCAGGACATAAATCCCGCGCTGAAATTGTCTCCTATCTGAACGTTTTCTTCTCTTCATGATAGATGTCCTAAAATGGAACTCCCGGCCAGGACCTTATCTCCTGGGGACACAGCAGGCACCGTGTCTGCTGGAAGGTAGAGGTCCAGGCGAGACCCGAAACAGATGATGCCAAAACGCTCCCCTCGCCTCAAAAGATCTCCCTCGCGTATCTTACAGATTATCCGTCTTGCAATGAGCCCAGCGACCTGTACTACGATTAACTTGCGACCACCACTTATATCCATGCTCACAGCGTTTCGTTCGTTGTCCACGGAGGCCTTGTCCAGGTTAGCCGAAAAGAACTTGCCGGGATAATAAACAACGTCGGTTACCCTGCCACTTTCAGGCATTCGGTTCACGTGAACGTTAAAGACTGACATAAAGATACTAACTTTAAGCATTTTCTCAGCAGCAAATTCGTTCTCCTGCACCACGTCTACCAATAGGACCTTGCCATCAGCAGGCGAGACGACGGCCCCTTCTTCCTCAGGAATGACCCGTTTGGGATCCCTGAAAAAGAAACAAATAAAAGTGGCTATTGCTAAAGCCAACAAGGCCAGCGTATGAAGCCCCAAGACAGCAACGATAGCTGTAACAAAAGTCCACCCAATGATCAGGGGATACCCTTCCCGGGCAATCGGTAAGCCTCTCTGTTCAGAGGGTCCGGAACGCTCGGGATCAATCAATGAGCCTTCAGTCACTGCTATGATCCGCTGTCTTGAAGTTCTTTGAGGTTTTGATTGTTTGGAGACAGACCCCGTGCTTTGCGAGGGTCTCAAACTTAAATGTGGCCACTGCCGTTCCTCTTTATCTAACGGCCCTCGGCCGCGTAATCAAGCCACCCGCTTTGCGGGTGATCAGTTACTCCCCCGGTGTTGTGACAAGATACGTTCTATCTTATCCCTGTTAGCAAGCTTCAACTTCTGTATTCTCTTCCGTTCCATGGATTCTTCTGTTGAAAGGTGAATGCGCTTGTCAAAGTCTTCTATCTGTTTTTCGTATTCATGGTGTTGTTCCATGGATTGTTTCATGGTGTTGTTCTCTTTGATCAACTCAGCAATGAGCTTTGCGTCCCTTTCTTCCATATGTAATCCTCCCTGGATGTGACCGGCTTGCCCCCCGCGCACGAAGTGCTACCTTAAGGCAGAAGCCCCGTCCTTCGGGGCGAGGAGGCTTCACTCTTCAGTGCACGTTGACATTATCGGTTGTATACCACTCAAACTTTTTATTATATCTTCTTGGGAACCTTTGTCAATAGGCCCCCTTTTTCCAGCTTTATTTCAGCATCCGATTTTCTGACGTAATGCGGCACCAGGCTCTCAATGTCTGCAGTCTCACCATCTATAATCTGTTTCATCCCGATGTGAGCCACCACCGACGCTCTGACCCTGTTTAGATAAGATGGAGCAAACTGCGCCAGATTCCCAAGGATTTCCCGGATCAATTCTTGGTAGACTGTCGCACCATCTCCCACAAAGAGACACAAATGTTGAATCTGCTTCAGCCATTCCCTCGGTTCTACTGCGCAATCCTCGATCACCGTTTTCCACTTCATGTGACCAATGCACTCATAAAGCGCTGTGTATATTTGTCCCTTACGAGCATCCAAGACCGGGCAAACTAGATTAGGGAATGAAAGAAACTGATAGGTCAGAGCATCCAGTGTGGATACAGCCGCGATGGGTTTTTTCGTGGCAAATCCCAAACCCTTAACAGTGCTAATCCCGATCCGGAGACCCGTGAAACTTCCTGGGCCTGTTGTCACGGCAAATCCGTCACATTCCGCAATTGTCAGGCCTGCCATATCAAGGGTGGCATCAATTGCAGGCATCAAGCGTTGTGCATGTGTCTGCGTGCTGGTCACTGCCACTTCAGCTAACAATGTATCGCCTTCCAATAGGGCTATACTGCCGGTGGGGGTGGATGTATCAACTGCGAGAACTTTCATGTCCGTTTTCAACTCGTCAATGATCTTTGCCCCAGAATCGCAGGCTCGGCTTGGTGCTGAGGAGCTCGTGAAATATCCGGGTTAGAACTCAACGCGGTTTGCGAGCTATCTTCCTGACGGGCTTCTCTCTTAACACAAGCTTCAACACTTCGTCTACGTGACTTACCGGCAAGAAGGCAATCTTGCGCTTGATGTTAGAAGGGATTTCGGCTAGGTCCTTCTTGTTCTTTTCGGGAATAATGATTTTGCGGACATCTGCCCGAAGGGCGGCCAGTGCCTTTTCCCTGAGACCCCCAACAGGCAGTACACGTCCACGCAGTGTTATCTCTCCAGTCATTGCAATATCCCTGTCCACTGGTCTCCCACTCAAGGCCGATGCTATCGCTGCAACCATCGTGACTCCAGCCGATGGCCCGTCCTTGGGAATCGCCCCTGCTGGAACATGTATATGAATGTCAATGCCCTGGAAGGAAATGTTTTTTATTTCAAGGGCCTTTGCATTGGAGCGGGCATATGTCAATGCGGCCTTTGCAGATTCCTGCATCACCTCTCCCAGTTGCCCTGTGAGGATCAGGTCGCCCCTTCCCTTCATTGTGGAGGCTTCCACATAAAGTGTTTCTCCTCCAGCTTGGGTCCAAGCCAGTCCTGTCGCAACGCCAATCTCATGTGATTCCTGCTCCAGTTCGGGGAGGTATTTCGGCACACCCAGGTAACGTTGGAGATTAGCGCCAGTGATTGTGAACGACCCCTTCTTGCCTTCCGCCACTTTGCGAGCCACCTTGCGGCATATGGTCCCGATCTCGCGTTCCAGGTTCCTGAGGCCGGCCTCCAAGGTGTACTGCGATATGATCTTCCGTAGCACACTTGGGCCAATCCCCACGTGTTTTGGAGTAATCCCGTTTTCCTTTATCTGGCGCGGGATCAAGAAAAGTGTGGCTATCGCGAGTTTTTCTTCTTCTGTATATCCGGCAAGTTCCACAATTTCCATCCGATCTCTCAAAGCTGGGTGGATGGGGTCGGCCAGATTGGCGGTGGTGATAAACATAACCTTTGACAGATCGAAAGGGATGTTCAGGTAGTGGTCGCTGAAGCTGATATTCTGTTCCGGGTCCAGGACTTCAAGCAGCGCAGCTGATGGATCCCCACGAAAATCGGCACCTATCTTGTCCACTTCGTCCATCATGAACACAGGATTCTTTGTGCCGCATTGTTTCAAACCCTGAATGATCCGTCCTGGCATCGCTCCAATGTACGTACGGCGATGTCCCCGGATTTCGGCTTCGTCGCGAATGCCACCTAACGAGATACGAAAAAACTTGCGGTTCATAGCCCTTGCAATCGATCGTCCCAGCGAGGTCTTGCCCACTCCCGGGGGCCCCACAAAGCAGAGTATTGGCCCCTTCATCTGCTTGTTGAGTTTCCGCACACTCAAATATTCCAGGATACGATCCTTCACCTTCTGGAGATCATAATGGTCCTCATCCAAGACTTGCTGAGCGCTTTTTATGTTGAGAACTTCTTTCGTCGATTTGTTCCACGGGACCTCAACAAGCCAATCCAGGTAGGTGCGAACAATAGAGGCTTCAGCTGCATCGGTGTGCATCTGCTCGAGGCGCTTTAGTTGCTTAAAGGCTTCTTTTGCAGCCTCTTTCGACATCTTGGCCTTCTTGATCTTCTTGGTATATTCTGAAACTTCCTGAGCCTTTTCGTCAATATCTCCCAATTCTTTGTGGATAGCTCGCATCTGCTCCCTGAGAAAATATTCTCGCTGGGTCTTGGAGATTTCTTCCCTGGCGTCTGACTGGATCTTGGCCTGCATGGAAGAAACTTCCAACTCCTTGCCCAAGAGTTCATTGACCCGATGAAGTTTCTGGATAGGATCATTAATCTCTAAGAGATTCTGAGCCTGTTCCACCTTAAGCTTGAGGTTTGAAGCCACCAAATCCGCCAATCGCCCCGGCTCCTCAATTCCGTGCAGAATGGCGCTTACGTCACCTGTCAGTTCTCCTCGCAGGTCGAGGATCTTTTCAGTCTGGTCACAGGCATTGCGCATAAGCGCTTCGGCCTCAACGCCCGGTTTGTCGATTTCGGGTTCCAAAATCTGTTCGATTCTGACCAGATAGAAAGGCTTTGTTTCTGCATAATCCTTTATGCGGGCTTTGCCCAGACCCTGGACCAAGACCTTGACTCGACCGTCTGGAAGCTTGAACATGCGAATGATCATGGCCACCGTGCCTACCCCGTAAATGTCCTCGGGTGCAGGGTTTTCGACCGAAGCGTCGCTCTGGGTGGAGAGAAGAAGCAGGCGGTCCTTTGCCATAGCTGCATCCACGGCGCGAATCGATTTATCCCTTCCGACAAACAAGGGGAGGATCATATGCGTAAAGACAACGACATCGCGCACGGGAAGAAGGGGCAGTGAATCCGGAATATCTATTGGTTCACCATCTTCTTGTATGATGTCGATGGAGTCGACGCTGTCTGCTCTTGCCATGCGGGTTCCTCCGTTACTCTTTATTTCATCCTGAGAGAACCCTGTCCTCTGCGTGTGAATTGTTCACATGGAATAGTGGAGTGTCAGCTCACTCCATTCCCAAAATGGGCGCAGAGTCCGTAGGTTCAAAAAGATAATATATATAAGAGATGATGTATTGATGACAACAAAAATCTTGATTTTTTTACCTATTCCCTATACTTACCCTTTAAGTGATTGTGATATTTCGCTTTTGGTACCTGACCCTCAGCTCAGAAAGGCCTTGGCGTGCTGGAGCTTGCAATTAAGATCTGGGTTCTTACAGTCGGTATGGCAATAGGCAGTTTTCTGAATGTGTGCATTTACCGTCTTCCCCGGTCGCTTTCCCTGATACACCCACGATCTATGTGTCCAAGCTGCCGGACCAAGATCCCCTTTTACGACAACATTCCTGTCGCGAGCTATTTTTGGCTCAGGATGCGATGTCGGCACTGTGGAGCTGCAATCTCCCCGAGGTATCCTGTTGTTGAATTGTTATCGGGTCTATTTGCGGTTGCAGTCTTTGCAAATCACGGCTTCTCCTGGGAAAGCCTTGTTTTCTACTCACTGGTTGCGGCACTTCTGGTGATCACCTTCATTGACATTGATCATAAGATCATCCCGGATGTGATTACCTATCCAGGTATCGGGATCGGATTTGTCACGTCATTCCTCCTTAACCACATCACATACAAAGAGTCCTTGATGGGGATCCTTTTAGGTGGCGGCATTCTCCTCTCGGTGGCGTGGGGTTACTATTTGCTGACAAAGAGGGAGGGAATGGGTGGAGGCGATATCAAATTACTTGCCATGATCGGTGCATTCTTGGGCTGGAAAGGGGTCATATTCACGATTTTTGCCGGGTCGGCTATTGGAACCGCAGCGGGCGTGACTTTGGCCCTGCTCACAGGTGGGGGGCGAAGGCTGGCCATCCCTTTTGGCCCCTTCCTTAGTATTGGTGCGCTGCTCTACATGTTTTTCGGCCCGCAGCTGATCGGCTGGTATGTGGCCTTAATGAGGTAAGAACCTTGAAGACATTCAGACCGGGCCTTCGGACCGAAATCCTCCTTAGTCTGACTCTCTTATTGATAGCCGCCATGGCCTTGACTAGTTTTGTGGTTTTGAGGATCACGGAACGGGATCTGTTTCGGTATAGGACCGCTGATGGCATGGCAGTGGCCGGGAAGATACAGTCGGTTGTTGAGGACAGCAGTAGACAGGCCGGGCTTCCTTCGCTTGAACGGTTAAAGGAGCGCCTTGACGACGGCATCTCCTGGATGGCCCATTCAGGACTGTATGATGACATTTCTGTGGTGGGACGAGACGGCTCCACTTGGGTTGGTGGGGAGCATCCAGATGAGTCGAACGAGGTTGACGAGAGTCAGATTTCCAGCGTCCTTACCACGGGAAGAACCAGCACAAACATAAACAGGGAACGCACCCTGCTGACGGTTATAGCGCCCATCTTTGCCGATGGAGAGTGTATTGCTGCAGTCGTCGTGCCTGTTCGCATCGATGAGGTAAGCCAGAGATTGAGGAGGTCCCAGCTGCTCATCTGGTTTTACATAGGCTTGAATGTGCTGGTGCTGGTTGTCTTTGGCAACTTTCTTCTTTCCAGGATCGTGATCAGGCCTATCAAGCGCTTGGTCAAAATAGCCGATCATTTCGAAGAGACCGATATCCTTTCCATGATGGCCAAGAGCGATCGGAATGAGATCGCGCACTTGACCATGGCCCTCAATCGGATGCTCAAGAGGCTTGCCGACAACAAAGAGCGCATGGAGGCCCACATTCGTTCTCTGGAAGTCGCCAACGCAGAACTCAAGCAGGCCAGGGAGGAAGTACTGCGTTCGGAAAAACTCTCTTCCTTGGGCCGGGTAGCAGCAGGCGTGGCCCATGAAGTCGGCAATCCTATGGGAGCTATCCTGGGCTACACAAATCTGCTTATGGATAGTTTGGCAGACAACACAGAAGCCATGGATTATCTCAAGCGGATTGAAAAGGAAGTTACCAGAACCGATACAATCGTCCGTGAGCTTCTCGATTTTTCTAGGCCTTCACCGTCTGAACCCGCCCCTGTTGATGTGAATGCCCTGATCACGGAGAGCTCCTCTTTTCTCGCCGGACAAAGGATGATGGAGTCTATCAAGATTGAGACAAAACTCGAGGATGGTATTGGGAAAGTGTGGGCCGATGCCGACCAGCTAAAACAGGTTCTAATCAATTTGATGCTAAATGCGGGTGACGCCATGGAAGAAGGAGGGTCCCTCACAGTTGCTGGTAGACAAGTCTCTCCTGTGACCATGGAGACAGATGTAGACGATCACCCAACAGTTCACATCGAAATCTCTGTTTCTGACACAGGTAAGGGGATTGCCGCCTCTGAACTGAACAAGATCTTTGATCCGTTCTACACCACAAAGCCTCCGGGCAAGGGGACCGGGTTAGGGCTTGCGATCAGCCTGAGGATTATGGAAACATTTAATGGTAGCATTAACGTGGAAAGTACTGAAGGCAAGGGTAGCACCTTCGCAATTATACTTCCCGTATGGGAGCCGGGCCATGATACCGAATGAAGTGACCATTGACCTGGACGCACTTAAGCATAATTTCTTTGAGATCAAGCGATTGGCCGGCCCTCATGCCAGGGTTCTCGCTGTTGTGAAGTCAGATGCTTACGGCCATGGCATGTTACCTGTGGCCAGGGCTCTGGAGTCGGCCGGCGTTGATTTGCTGGGGGTATTCGAGGCAGAAGAAGGCCTGGAGTTGAGAAAAGCCGGCTGTGAGGCTACGATTCTACTCATGATGGGAATCACGTCAGATGAGGTTTCAGCCGTAGTTAAACATGGGCTCACACCCGCACTTTTTCAGGTGGACATTGCTGAAGAGCTTTCCCGAGTTTCAGCTGAACAGGAGAAGGTGACATCGGTTCATGTAAAGGTGGACAGCGGCATGACCCGGCTCGGAGTCTGGTGCGAAGATTTGCCCAACTTCTTGGAGCAGCTCTTGCCCCTTAAGGGGATTCAAGTCGAAGGTATATTCTCCCACCTCGCTATTGCCGATCAACCGGATCACCCCTATACTGACCAACAAATCAAGAGGTTTAAGGACGCTGTGGAGGCATGCAGGCGACGCGTGGGCTTCGAGGGGTACGTTCATATTGCCAACAGTGGGGCACTTTTGGGAAGCAAGGGCCTCGATCTTGGTATGGCCCGACCCGGTATCTTGCTTTATGGTTCGCCGCCCGCCGAGGGATGGGCGGCTGCAGCTCCATTCAAACCGGTCATGTCTTTCAAGTCCCGGGTGATTCAGGTCAGAACAGTGCCCCCGGGCACGTCAATCAGCTACGGCTGCACGTACACTACGCAAGAAAGATGCTCAATTGCAACCATTCCTGTCGGTTATGATGATGGATACAGCCGTTTGCTTTCGAATAACGGGGAGATGCTGATCCACGGGCAACGCGTGCCGGTGGTGGGTCGTGTCTGCATGAATCTGACCATGGTGGATGTTACCGGCCTCGAGGGTGTTGCAGTGGGCGATGAGGTGGTGCTCCTGGGCTCCCAGGGCAAGGAGAGGATAACAGCGGAGGAGATTGCGGCAAAGATTGGGACGATCAACTATGAAGTGTACTGCACCATCGGTAAGAGTAACCGACGCGTTTATATCGATTCATAGTCTTTTAACTTGTTTCAAGACCACCCTACTCTTCTTATTTGACCTTATTTAACCGTTCGCAGGGAATATCCAATTTGGCCCTTTATTCACACTGAAAGAGGAAAGGCGGGGTTGGAAACGACC
>JBEQLC010000046.1:0-10078 GCA_040326175.1 Desulfobacteria bacterium
ATTGAGAAATCATCCACGGTCGATCATTTCTTCAAGTTTCCAGTCAACAACGAGCCTCATTCGCCGATTCTCTTGCTTCTGTCTGAAAACAAGGTGGGAGTTTTCCAAACCGTACTGGAAAAGATCCCTGGTGGCAACAACGTCCTGGCGGCAGTAGTCTATCAACTTTTGGAAATCGCCCTGCCGAAACCATTCCACGGCCTGGAGCCCGTCCGCTGTTTTCCCCTGGTGCAAAGTCTCTGCAGCAAGATGCCCCAGGGAGAGTCGAAAACCGAGCCGCTTGAAGACATCCTCGAGAATATCAAAAGTCGGAAGTCTTGTCAGATCCTTGTTTGTATAAGCACTCAGCACTGTGTAATCGAACCGTTTTATGTTGAATCCTACAATCAAGTCTGCTTTCTCCAGATACTCCAGCAGGGCCTCAATCTGATCTTCATCATAGACCAGAAAACGATTTTCCAAGCTGTCATAAAGGACGGCTACAGAAACCCTCATCAGGTGTATGTTTTGCCAACCCCCCACCTCCTGGGCGAGTTTCTGGGTCTCCAGGTCGAAAAACATGACCCTCGGTTCTTTCTCCTCTTCAGCGTCTGCTGTTTCTTCGACTATAAACGGCATCGGTCCGACCTCTTCTGTTTTGGCGAAAACCTGGCTCAGTGGAATATGGCCCAGGAGACCTTCAAGAATCAATAGGGCAGCCTCCTTGTCCAGCGGCTTATTGCCCGAACCACACTTGGGCGAATGGACGCACGATGGGCATCCCTCGTCACATTCACAGGTTTTGATCTGGTGCATGGTCTTTTCCAGAAGCTCCAGAATGATTTCAAAACCGTGCTGCGCAAGGCCCACGCCGCCGGGGTGGCCGTCGTATATGAATATAGCACTCTTCCCTACCTGCGGATGATAAGGATAACAGATCCCCCCTATATCGTTTCTGTCACAAAGGGCGAAAAGTGGAAACATGCCTATGGCTGCGTGTTCAATGGCATGGATGCCGCCCATGAAATCAAGACCCCTATCTTCAACGAAGCGCTTTAAAGCAGCCTCGATCTCGACCCATAAACCCACGGTCTCAAAGGTCTGGGGAGGCAGATCCAGCGGGAAGACGCCCACTAGCGCCTGGCCCGGCAGGGCCCTCTTTTCATAACCTGTGACCACTTCCGTGACCTTTAGCTCCCCCTCCCGGACAAGAAACTGTCCCCTGGGCCGGCTCCGGGTGATGCGGATAATCTCTGTTTCTTTTTCGGTGCGCACACGTGTGAAGTACTGCACGTTTGACCTGTGGGCAAAGATATCTCTTTTTGCCAGCCTCAAATCGTCAACCAGGTATTGACGGGCACGGTGAAGATAGACTGCACCTGGATGACATTCCTTGAAAGCTCTTGTACCATCAACCGTACCGATGGGCCGGCCGGTCTCCTTTTCAAGGATAGTGAAGCTTTCGCCGGCAGAGCGAATGCTCACCTGAAGCTGGGGCCTGCGTTTTGTGGCATACCATGCGGGCTTCCCCTCTGCAGTTCGATGCAACGCCCCCTCCCCTTCCAGTTTTTCAAGATGAAGGGGAAGGTTCTTTGACCAGAATTTCTCGTCATTCAGCGTCAGCGGCATTTCAGCTGCCGCACAAGGCAGGTGGGCCTCAATCACATAAGGGTTGTGGGGATCCAGGACGGCGGCTTCATACGGTCTTTCAAAAAAATCATTAGGATGTTTCATGAAGTACTGATCAAGGGCGTCCGGCTTTGCAATGAGGATCACCATCGATTCTCTTCCAGACCGGCCTACGCGTCCGCCTCTTTGCCAAGTATCTATGATCGTGCCGGGATAACCCACAAGCAGACAGATATCGAGATGCCCTATATCAATGCCCATCTCCAGGGCGCTGGTCGATACCACACCGAGCAGCTTTCCGCTGGCCAGCCGCTGTTCGATCTCTCTTCTTTCCACAGGCATGAAACCAGCCCGGTATGAACTGATCTTTTTTCGAAGCTTGGGAGACAGCCTGGAAACCCAGACATGAATCAGTTCTGTCACCTGTCTGGACTGGGTAAAAGCAATGGTTCTAAACCCCTGGCGTACACAATGGACAAAGAGCTTGGCAGCGGAAAAATTGGGACTTGCCGTGGGATTTAGAAAGACGAAGTGGTGTCCTGCTTTCGGCGCCCCTGCGGACTGGACAACTTCCAGTTTTTCCTCGATCAAGCTCTCGCCGAAAGCCTGCGGATTATTCACAGTGGCCGAAAGCAGAATGAAACGGGGATGGGCGCCATAGTATCGACAAAGCCTTTTGAGTCGTCGGATCACCTGGTTTACGTGAGAGCCGAATATGCCACGATAAGTGTGAACTTCGTCAAGAATGACAAATGACAGGTTTCGAAATACCTCTTCCCAGCTCTGATGATGGGCCAAAATGCCTCGGTGTAGCATGTCGGGATTGGTTACCAGGATATGAGGAGGTTCTGTCCGTATTTTCTTTCGCCTGTACGGGCTGGTGTCGCCATCGTAAATCTCGGCCGAGATCTTTTCCTGCTGTATCCCTTCAAGCCACGGCAAGAGCGTCTTGAACTGGTCCTGTGCAAGGGCCTTCAAGGGAAAGACATACAGGGCTTTTGCGTCCCTGTTCTTGAGGGCCTCCTCCAGCACAATGAGGTTGTAGATCAAGCTCTTGCCGCTGGCCGTCGGCGTGGCAACGATCACATTCGATCCCTGCCTCAAATGGTTAATCGCTTCCACTTGATGGGAATAAAGCCTGTCAAGGCTGAGACGGCGCATCGTGCTAACAATGTCATCATGGAACTTCAGTTGGTTGCCATAAACTGGCGGCGTGGCCGGAAGGTGGCGATGGTAAACGAACGCCTCACCGAAATCCGGATCGGCTTTAAGCGCCTCGATATAATGCGAAAGATTGAAGCTCCGTGCAGCCCTGCTAGAATTCTGATAAGCCGGGATAGATCGGGATGAATCGGAACGAGGAATGCTCTCGCTGTTGCGGTTCAACGTCGGCCTTTGTCCAACACCTTACGTATGGTTGTGGCCAGGTCAAGAGTCACAAGCGGCTTCATGATGAACTCTCGCATGCCCATGTCCCTGGCCTTATCTTTTGTGATCATTTCGCTATATCCTGTACAAAGAATAATCGGAATATCGGGCCTTATTCTCATGAGTTCTTTGGCCAACATTACACCCGTCATATTCGGCATTGTCTGGTCAGTAATGACAAGGTCGAGTTTGTCATGATGCTTTTGAAAAAGGTCAAGGGCCTCAGTGGGGTTGGTTATAGCAATAACTTCATAGCCAAGGCGATCCAATGTCTTCTTGCCCATGTCTGCCAAAGCTTTCTCATCATCCACAAAAAGAATTCGTTCATTGCCTCTGGGAACAGGTCTAGAGGCTTTTGTTTTTGAAATGACTTCACTGTCGATTGTTGGAAAGAATATGTGAAAAGTGGTGCCCTTCCCCTGCTCACTTTGGACAGCGATCACTCCTCCGTGGCTCTTGACAATCCCGTGGACCACTGACAGACCCATTCCGGTTACATCGGCCAGACCCTTGGTGGTAAAATAAGGCTCGAAAATCCGGTCTATGATCTTATCGTCTATTCCATGGCCCGTATCGCTGACGCTCAATGTAAGGTACGATCCGGGTGTCAGATCTGGATATTGAGCCACGGTATCCTCCTCGAGCTCCAGAGCCACAACACTCACTTCAAGCACGCCTCCCTTCTCACGCATGGCGTGGGCCGCATTGGTACAAAGATTAATCAACACCTGATGGATTTGCGTAGGATCGGCCATAATTGTGCATGAAGGACATTCGGTCTTTTGTCGAATCTCGATAGTTGTAGGTAACGACGCACGAAGTAGACTGAGACCTTCTTCAACTGCCGGGCCGATCTGCAGCGGCTGTTTTTCCACTTCGGTTTGACGGGAAAAGGTCAGGATTTGCTTCACCACCGCTTCTGCATGCAAGCAAGCCTTGAGCACCTCCTCTAACGTCTGCCGTGATGTATGTCTCTTTGGAATCTCGTATAGCGCCAGTTCTGTATTGCCGATAATGATCCAAAGGATGTTGTTGAATTCGTGAGCTATGCCCCCGGCAAGGGTGCCCAGGGCTTCCATTTTGTGAACTTGTTGGAGTTCGGCTTCAAGTTTCGATTTTTCCTCCTCTGCCCGCTTGCGGTCTGTGACATCGTAAATTGCTCCCTGCACCATGATCGGCTTTCCAGAACGGTCACATAAATTTTGAATAATTTCATGAACCCACCGTATATCTCCATTCTTACGTATTATGCGGTATTCTCGCTCAAGTGAATGATCCGGAACTGAACCTATTTTTTTGCTGCTCTCAGAAATAGTTGGAAGATCATCCGGGTGAATGACCTGGTCCCATCTTGGCTTACCACTGGTAAACTCTTGCTCTGTATAGCCCGAGATCTCTTCCACAGCACCATGGAAAAATATCGGCGTAAAATCGATACGGCTACGAAAAGCGATTCCCTGAAATCCCTGTACAAATGATCGATACAGCTCCTCGCTCTCTCGCAAGGCCCTTTGCACCCGTTTGCGCCCAGCCATCTCCCGCTTCAACTCAGAGGTTCGCTCTTCAACTCGTTCTTCGAGTGTATTGTGAGCTTTTTTTAGTGCCTTCTCTGCACGCTTGCGTTCGGCGATTTCATCATTCAGCTCCTGTGCATAGACTATGGCTTGGTCATAAGCGACTTGGAGCCGACGAGTGCTCTCCAGCAGTGCCTCCTCTGCACGCTTGCGTTCAAGAGCTTCTTTTTCCAGCCCTTTGACCCTTTGTTCCAATGCCTTGCAAGTGGGTTTAGCCATCAGGATCCTTGCCTCATCGCTCAAAAAACAAAAAAGGCTCGTACGCAAAGAAATCTCAATATCGCGCACGAGCCTTTACCAGTCACATAGGGATTCTCTCCATGGCTTTGGCTATATTTCTGTTCGCCTTGTTCACATCTCAAGGCTGATTTATCAGTCGCCTGCAAATCTTCAATAGGGCTACCTCGACCACGCATATGACACAACATAAGGCTGTTATCAAGGGAAAAACACCACTGTATATGATCCAGATTCACGGCCTTGCATTTTTTCCCTTCTCATGCCAATATGAAATTCATGAGTATGGCTTTGGTCAGGAATATCGTTTCTCCTACCGGCTGTTGTGCGCTGTTCATCTGTGTTGTATTGCTGCTGAGCAGTGGATGCGGGGCGCTGCGGCGTGCCCAAATGCGCAGCGTCGCGGGAATCCTTTCGGGTCCTCCGGAATCAAATGTATTCGCCCGGGACGATGACCCCGAATTGATTCGGGACGCCCTACCGTTTGCCTTGAAGACTTTTGAAGCTCTACTCGCTTCCGACCCCAAGAATCGCGACCTTTTACTGGCCACGGCCGAAACATTTGTAACGTATGCCAATGCGTTTATCCATGCGGACGCCCAGAAGGAGGAGGAAATTGATTTTCAGCGCGCTCGCTACTTTCGGCAACGAGCCACCAAGCTTTATCTACGGGGACGAGATTATGCCCTGGACGGCCTGGCACTTGATTATCCGGGCTTTGTAAAGAAGGTCCGAGATCCTAAACATGTTCTACCTGCTTTGTCGCCAGAAGATGTGCCCCTGCTCTATTGGGCTGCCGCGGGTTGGGGAGGCGCCATTTCCACTGACATGGGCAACATGTCTCTCGTGGCGGAACTTCCCATTGTAGAGGCGATGATGCGTCGGGCGCTCGAACTGGACGAAGATTTTGACCACGGTGCCATTCATGAATTCTTCATAATCTATGAAGGGGCCAGGTCGGGAACTATGGAAGGAACCACGGACCGTGCAATGGAGCACTTTGATCGCGTCGTGAGACTCACCCAGGGGAAGAAGGCTTCGCCCTATGTTTCCCTGGCATCATCAGTGGCGATCCGCAAACAGGATTACGGACTCTTCCAAGAGCTCTTGAATAAAGCCCTTGCCGTTGATCCGGACAGTGTGCTTAAATGGCGCCTTGCCAATATATTGGCTCAGCAAAAAGCACAGTGGTTGCTGGATCACAGCGAAGAACTTTTTCTGGATTACGAGAAAACCGAACCGTGAAAGCACTGATCGCGTCAATATGTATCTATATAATTGTGCTGAGCGTCGCACCGGCTCACTCACTGGTTATCAAACTCGGCACGATAGCGCCCGAAGGCTCGCCCTGGCACGATGCCATATTGGAAACAGCCCAAAAATGGAAAGAGCTGAGTGGTGGCAGAGTGACAGTGAGAATCTACCCTGGGGCTGTGGCCGGTGATGAAAAGGACATGTTACGCAAGATCCGCATCGGGCAATTGCACGCCACAGCCCTCACCAGCTCGACCCTCCTGGAGATTGTTCCTGACATAGAGGCTATTTCATTGCCCATGCTGGTCCGCACCGATGGAGAACTTGACTATGTCATAGAAAAGCTGGGCCCTGAATTCGAAGCCCGCTTGGCCAAAAAGGGATTCAAGGTACTTAACTGGAGCTGTACGGGCTGGGTCTACTTTTTCACAAAGGAACCGGTCACGACACCCGAAGACATGAAGAAGCGGAAACTTTTCTTCTGGGGCTCGGATACAACCTATATACAAGTGCTGAAGAACTGGGGATTCAATCCTGTCCCGCTGGGGATCACCGACCTGCTACCAGCGCTTCAAACCGGCCTTGTGGACGCGTTTCCTTCACCGCCGGCCGCGGCGGTGTTGTTCCAGATGTTCACATTGGCACCGCACATGACAGACCTTCGCTGGCAGCCGCTTCCGGGAACAACGATCATCTCAATGCGTCAGTGGAATAAGATCCCGGCTGACCTTCGCCCGGCACTTGAAGGTGTTGCTCGTGATGTTGGCGCTCGGTTGCAGACTCGAATCCGCGAATTGGAGAAGCAAGCCATTGCAGTAATGATTGAACACGGGCTCACGGTTCATCCGGTTTCCCCGTCTGTCGAGGAAGAATGGAGGAAGCTTCTTCGGGAGGCAGGATATCCTGTCATTGTGGGGCCGCGCGTTTCCCAAGAGATGTTCGATGCCGTCCGCAGCCTGTTGGATGAATACCGGGCCGCGGACCTTAAAAAACCGTAACCGGAAGCCAATGACTCCGCCATATGCCTGCGATTGCCCTGCTGATACCGCCATTATTTTCACCCCATGAAACCTAATCCAGACAACAATATTCAATCGATAAGTATCTTCAAACGCTTGATTTATTTGGCAGGCCGGACAGAGGACGCTGTCGTGATCGTAGCGCTATTGCTCATGGCATTGATCCCGGTTGTCGAATTGGTTGGGCGCGCCTTGTTCAGAACTGGTATCCCCGGTGGAACAGAATACCTCCAGCACCTCACCCTGTGGATAGGGTTTCTCGGTGCCATGCTCGCCACGCGCGAGGGCAAACACCTCAGGATCGCCACACCCCTGAACTGGCTTCCGCCTGGCGCCGGCCGTACCCTTGATTGTGTGGAGGCTTTTGTCTCGGCCGCTGTTTGTATTGGTTTGTTTGGAGCAAGCCTGCAACTGGTCATCGCCGAAGCGCCCGGACTCCCGTCCTGGTCGGCCAGTATCATACCTGACTTCATCGAGAATTGGCTCGAACCCTTTGGTCTCTTTGAAGACGCCGGTCTGACAACCGTGGCAGGGTGGATCCCCATCTGGCTTGCCGAAGCTATTATGCCATTTGGCTTCGCCGTCATGGCCATTCGTTTCATTCTCGGTGCCTCCGAGCGGATTTGGGTTAGGGCGCTGGTTGGACTGAGTGTACCGGCCATGATCCTCCTCGCGATGCTTTCTTCCGGGTACGCCCCGCAACTTGTTCTGCCGGGAGTGATATTGCTGGGAACTGTGGCAGTTATGGGACTACCTATCTTCATCCTGCTGGGAGGCACAGCACTTTTACTCTTCTGGGGTGATGGTGTCACGGTCGCGGCCATACCTGCCGAGACATATCGCATCGTGGCATCACCGATCTTTCCGACGATCCCGCTCTTTACTCTAGCCGGCTTCATTCTGTCTGAGGGTCGTGCTAGCGAACGTCTGGTTCGCGTGTTTGAGGGGATGTTTGGATTCATCCCAGGTGGATTGGCAGTAGCGGCTACTCTGCTGTGTGCCTTTTTCACCACCTTCACCGGGGCCTCAGGCGTGACGATTCTTGCGTTGGGCGGGCTCCTCTTACCTATCCTTTTGAAGAGCGGTTTTAAAGAAGATTTTTCCATAGGACTGTTGACCTCAACGGGAAGTCTGGGCCTGCTTCTCCCCCCGAGCCTCGTTGTTATTCTTTATGGCGTCATTGCGCGGGTGCCGATTATTGACATGTTCAAGGCCGGGCTTGTACCGGGGGTCCTGCTGATTGCTCCCATCTGTCTGGCCTGTGTTTGGCATGGGCTTAAAACAGGTGCAGGCCGGGCCCCGCTTGATTTTCGCAAAGCTGCCACTGCCATTTGGATAGCCAAGTGGGAAGTGATTATGCCGATTTTCATGTTGGTGATTATCTTCGGCGGATTGTGCACTCTGGTAGAAGCTTCAGCCGTCCTGGTGGTCTACGCGTTAATCGTAGAGGGTTTGGTCTATCGCGATCTGACCCTGCAGGGACTTCTGAGCATGCTCGTTAGATGTGGGGCCCTTATAGGGGGCGTGCTCATTATCCTTGGTGTGGCTATGGGATTGACGAGCTATCTTGTTGATGCGCAGGTTCCCATGCATGCCGCCAGCTGGGCGATAAAACACCTTCAGACCAAGTGGGTATTCCTTTTGGCCCTAAATGGAGGGCTCATTATTGTCGGATGCCTGATGGATATTTACGCCGCATTGGTCGTGGTCGTACCCTTAATATTGCCCATGGCCGAGACATTCGGTGTTCATCCCGCACACCTCGGCATCATCTTTCTGGCCAATCTGCAGTTGGGTTACCTCACACCCCCGGTCGGCATGAATCTCTTCCTTGGCTCCTTTCGTTTCGAGAGGCCGCTCACCACTGTTTCCCGGGATGCCTTCCCCTTCCTTTTAATGATGGCCGCTGTCGTGCTTCTTGTCACGTACGTTCCCTGGCTGAGCGTGGGTGTGATGGAACTACTAAAGTAGCTCGCGGCGGCGTGCCATTACCCTTCAAAAACACCCCATTGACAATCTGCCAAACGTGAATATTGTTTGATCAGCTAATTGCACCTGATTTTCAATTGGGTCAACTAAAGAGGCCCGCAGTCTCCAAGGGAGGTGGGAAAAATGACAGAAAATAATGAAATAAAAAAGATATTTGAAGGGGCAATATTCTCCTTTACAAAGGGTGAATATAGCAAGAGCATTTGCGATCTTTCCAAAACTCTAAAACTGGACCCAAAACATGAACGTGCCTACCTCACTCGTGGGGTTGCATACATGAATACGGATAGAGTGAATCTTGCATTAGATGATTTTGACAAAGCCATTGAAACAAAACCCGAACACGAACGGGCGTATCACTTGCGCGGGATTGCCCATACAGCGATAGGTGACCTCGAGAAAGCCCTGCGTGATTTTGACAAGGCGATTGAACTTAATCCTGAATATGGCGCTGCTTACCTGAGCCGTGCAAATGTCCACGCGGATATGGGGCATAATGAAGAAGCCGAAGAAGATATGGAAATGGTTGCCCGTCTTACAGAAAAGAACGTCGAGATCTTTGCCGAGGAAAACAACGTATGGAGATCCAGGCATCTGAGGCTCGAAGCAGAAGGGATACTTGGAGAGATTGAACGTTAACGGATTAATCGTTTTTTAGATCAATGCAAGAAGGGGCCAGCCCGAAAAGGCTGACCCCTTTTATGCTTTCATTCCTCGGCTCCTTAAACAATCGAATATTGACTCAGGTCCTAAACTGCCGATCCCCTTACGGATTAAATCCGTAATCTCCGTTTTCAATCTTTTTCAGTTTCGAGCCTCGAAAGGTTAGAATCTTCATTAACTGGCTTGGACCAAAGTTATAGGTCCATTCCTCTACAGACGCCGTGCCAGTTCGCCGACGGGACCTCTTCTCAACAGTTCCTTCTTCTACGAGCAAAGGCTCTCCACACTTTGCTAGAACCTGTGCTT
>JBEQLC010000047.1:0-10032 GCA_040326175.1 Desulfobacteria bacterium
GTCTGGACTGAATGGGTAGGGGCATTGATCCTTCTGCTCCTGTCCGTGAAACCAGTTTCCTGCGGCGTCATAGCCTGGACCAGACGGACAATGGCTGGTCGACGCCGATCAGACGACAGTGCTCGTCCTTGCGCTTCGCCCACTTGAGACTGCTCATCTGGATCGGTCGGATCCTGAACCGAAACGCCACACCAGAGGTAGGAGATTATAGGGGTTATACCAAGCGGGAGGTATTGCTGGGGCTACTGTTGAAATGATAAGAGTATCACGGCCCCCTCACAGCCCGTATTGAACCACGTCCAATATCTGCCTCAATTCTTGTCATCCGCCATTCTGTTTCTCTTTCGGTCGTCACAATCGGGACCATTTGTCCACCACCCTGATTAGCACTCCAGTACCATTTCCCCTCACTAGCCGTGGGGAAAAACGGCTTCTTCTTGTATATAGACCGCAGTTCCTCTTCAGAGGGTAATCGCCAGTCACTATAGCCACCGTACCTGATTCTCTTCACATATCTCATGGCGGATTCGTACCGCAGATGTTTCTGCATATCAAGATAGGAGTCAAAAGCGCACCATATCAAACCCGTCCTTCTGTCAGTTATTGTGCCATTATTATAGACATAAGTGTTGCCAGTTCCTCTGATCCGCTGGCGTATTCCTTCCTCTTCCCTTGAAAGCCTTCTTAGTTTACCCAACAAAAATCGAGCCTTTTGAACGAATTCACCTGTGGTGTTTTGATTAATATAGGTCGTTAGTCTATTTATCCTTTCAGATATGCCTAACCCCTGGTTAGTACAGTAACTCTCAATCTCTTTCCAAGCGCCTGACGCTTTCTCCGTTTTCAACGCGCTGAGTCTAGCCCCGGCATCGCTTAGGTACTTCCCAGAAACATTTCTTCGCACAAAAGCTTCCAGAAGACTTATCTTGCTCTCTATGCTTCTTTTCGAGTCTCCGCAAGACTTGATCGTCTCCTTCCAAGTTACGGTATCACGCTTTTCCTCCAATTCCTTCAATTGCTGTGTTGCTTCTTCCAAAAGCTCTTCTGGCGGATTCTGTGCTAAAAACCCTTTCACTCTGCCAATTCTGTCACCCAGGTCGTTTTCCTCAGACGTAACATATGATAGTATTTTCTCCCATGCCTCCCCACCCCGAATCTTCTCATCCAGTGCATCAACTCTACTTGTTATGCTCGACTTCACAGATGAATCAGGATTGTCTTCCAGATATCTCAGATATACCTGCTTGGCCGCCGTATAATCTTCACCTTTGGCATCTGCTTCGACTGTCAAAGCAGCCAAATCTCTGTCGCCGCCCTGCCTTTTGAGGCACTCACTTCGCAGCGCCTCCACTTCCTCTCCCCACTGCGACTCATCAAGATTTTCATCGAACTCGTTGCATATCTGTATGCACTTATTCCAGTCCTCATTACTCTTGAGCAGTGCAATCTCTCCCTTGAAATGCTTATGATAGTCTTCGCTGGAGTCGGCAATTAGCTTCTTGACTTCTTCTATATGTTTTCCTTCTGGATGATTGGTTAGATATAACCTATATGCGCTGACTCTCGTTTTTGCATTGCACTTCGAAAGCCAACACACTGCCTCATAATCCTTATCGTCTGCCAGGCTGCGGACTTTGCCGATATTCTTACCGACTTCCTTGGCATAAGTGGCATCGGGATGTTCCGAAAGTAGCTGCTGGTAGATTGTTTCGGCTTTTTTATAGTCCTTGTTTTTCAGCATATTATTCGCATTGCGTTTCGCAATTTCAAACTGACGTTCCTGAATGAGTGCATATAGATCCGCGATCCGCTTTTCGGCGTCTCTGGTATATCTGCTTGTTTTGTGGGACATTACAAAGCCGCTTAATGCGTCGCTTTTTTCCTCCGTGGTCGGTTCATTCTCAAGTTCATCCAGGAACACGTGATATTCGGTCTTAAGGCGCCCGTCTTCCCAGATATAGAAAAAGATGACCGAACTCAAAATCAAGATACAGCCTGTCGCAACAAGGGCCAGAATCCGTGTCTTCTTTTTGCGTCGTTCCGACGTCAGAAAACGGTTGGCCGTGTCAATCAGCCCTTCTGTTTGAGGACCCACGGTGGCATCCAACGAAACGGCCTTCTTGGCATATTCCAGGGCACGATCATAATGGCCTTTTTCCAACCGTTCTTGAGCAGATCCAACGTATTTTCTGGCTTTATCTGTGCGCTTTTTGGCCTCCTCCACTAGTTTGTATGCTGAAGGATGGTCGGGGACTAATTGCAGAGCCTTGGAGAAGTATTTACAGGCGAGTTCTGGTTTGTGGTTGGCTTCAAGTTCCTTTTTCCCATGGGCAACAGCGGCATCTGCCGCCTTGAGCTTGTCTGATGCTGCCTTTTCTATTTTGGCGAGGGCCTCATTTTCAAGCCCCAGAGATTTCAATTCTTTGCAAGCTGTGACAATCCCGTAAAAGCAGCGTGTCTTCCTACAGGTTTCTATATAGGCTACAAGTTTCTTGGTTTGTTCTGCTCCATCGAGGCGATCCAAGAGCTTCGAAACGTCATGGAATTCCTTTAAGGCATTCCTGGCAAGAGACACACTTTCGCCAATATGGGCCTGCTCAATTGCCGCGTCGATCTTAGAACAATGGGCGTCGATTTTGTCCTGACATTCTCCACAAGCATTGTCGATGCAAGCCAGGCAAGTCGTATTGTCACAGTATTCGCAAGTGCTGAGGCAATCGTCACAGGCAGGATGGCCAGTGCTGCATTTGTTATTTGGATCTGGTTCCAGGCAATATGCACAAAATTCTTTCGCTTGAGCCTCAGGCTCCGGCTGCGGCTGGGGTTCCTCTTCAGACACAACCTCTGCAAAGAAATCTGTTGAATCCAAAGGCAATGATGACTCGTTTTTCTTGGCCCATCTGGCTGCTTTCTCATTCAACGGCGAATTGAGGTCGTAGGTTTGATATGAAATCATACAAGCTATGTGTTTTGCTACATCAAGGATTGTTGTACTCGCAGACCAGGCACTTTCGTCCCCTATCCATATTTCAGACTCGTTCATGTTTGGATGAAACATTTCTGTTTTGATCTTGCAGTAGGGAGGAGATGACGGGTATTCGTTTAAGAGTATTATTTGGACTTCATGGTGTGTTACGAAAGACGTCTGGCCTGTAGATTCATCAAACTTCACGCCCTTGATATTGTATTCAATAGTATATTGGTTAGTAGGCTTCCCTTTCGTTTGACCAACTTTTATGAAGTCATTTCCTAAGAGTTCTCTGGTAAGACGGTCGTAATCGTTCTCCAGACGTTTTAGTCGCTGATCTGACACTATCTGCTCCGTTTTATGCCCGTGTAATTGAGGGGTTTGGACAAGCAAGGGCCTTTGCTTAACTATCCCTTAACCCAACAGCGACGGTTATACTGCAACTTTTGTGCCTTTCGGGTGCAAGGATGGGAAATAACGCATTGGCTCCGACTGCTTATATCTTTCAGTATCTGTATGTCATCAAAATGTTTCGATATTGTTACATATCGAAACCCCTCAGAGCATGCAAGCAAAATCTAAACCTCTCAGACTATGGTGATTCCATGAATAGTCTTCCGTTATTCGAGTACTGGCGAGGCTCGAGACCTCTGCAAAGCATTCGATTCTGTACAAGATCTGGGAGAAAGAAGGGCTCAGCTACAGACACACCCGGTACCATCATTTAGACCTACGGGACAGGTGCAGATGGCCGTGGACTGTAATATTCTGTAAGACCTGTGGAAACACCCTTCAGTTTTGTTCAAGGTCAAGGAAGGAGAGGATTTTGACCGCAGGAATACTTTAAGTATTTCGAGGATCAAAATCCGATCCTGACACAGAGATTGGACCAAAGAGAAGGGTTTCCACTGGTCTCTACTGAGTGCCTACGAAAAACGGCCGATACTCAGTTTCATCGCGTTTAAGGGCCTGGCTTATCTCGCTCAGGAGCCTCGGTTTGTCTTTGGGGAGAGAGCCAGTCAGGTTGACGTAGTTTGTGTAGTGATCACTAGTCAGCATTGTTGAGACCGTGAGGCTTTCAAGTAGGGATGCTGTCTCCTTTAGGACCCCGTGAGGCGTGAGCATCCTGAAGCGTTTCTCCATGACATCCTCTAAGAGTGGAGTATTTATCTTCGGAACAAAGGTGCGCAGCCGGACAAAGTCCGGTGCAATTTCATTGATAACGCGGGCCGTTTCCCGGGCATGCTCACCAGTCCTTTCCTGACCCCCGATTCCCAGGATGACATAAAGGCTTAGCTCAATGCCGGCTGCCATCGCCCACCTGCCTGCCTCTATCTGCTCCTGGGAGCGGGTCCCCTTACGAATGTTTTTCAGGGTGATGTCGTCGCCTGATTCGAGCCCCACATGAATCCGCCCGAGTCCGGCTCGGGCCAGTTGTTCAAGCTGTTCAGGACCCTTCTTGTGAATAAACTGTGAGGACCCGTAAACAGTGATCCGTTCAAGAGTTGGAAAAGTAGCCTTGGCAAAACGGCATATTTCAGCCAGATCCTCTGTCTTCATGGCAATGGTATTGCCAGCCGGAAGAAAAAGGGTTGGGACGTGCGTGCCGTAAACCGTACTGGCTTTCGACATGTCTTCTTTAACTTCATTGACCGGACGCACCCGGTATCTGGGTGCATTCTTGTATACCATGCAAAATGTACATCGATTGTGAGGGCAGCCGATCGTGGCCTGGATTAGCAGAGAGTCAGCCTCGCTGGGCGGACGATATATGGGACCTTCATAGCGCATAGGAACAACTTATTTTCCTTGAAGAAAAAGCAACAGTTTGTTATATTTATAGATTCACGGTATCATTTTGCTGCTTTATGTTCGGGGCCTGTGGAACCGTAAAACGCTACAACAATATAATATCATGCCTGTCGTTGCAATACGCAAAAAGACGAAACAGATATCGATCGGAGGGGTAAAAATCGGGGGCGGCGCACCGATCGCTGTCCAGTCCATGACGAATACCTTTACCCACGACGTGGCCGCCACCGTGGCCCAGATTCGGCGCTTGGAGGCAGTGGGCTGTGAAATTGCTCGGGTGGCAGTCCCGGATCAAGCCGCTGCAGAAGCAATTATATCCATTAAGAAAGGGATTTCCATTCCTCTGATTGCCGATATTCATTTCGATTATCGACTAGCCCTGAGGTCGATGGAGGCGGGCGCAGACGCCCTGCGCATCAATCCCGGGAATATCGGGACAGCCAAGAAAGTTAAGGCGGTAGCCAAAGAGGCCAAGGAACGAGGTATTCCTATACGCGTGGGGGTTAACGCTGGTTCGCTTGAAAAGGACCTCCTTAAGAAATACAATGGCGTCACGCCTCAGGGCATGGTTGAGAGTGCTTTGCGGCACCTGGAGTTGCTCAGATCGTTCGATTTTCATGACATCAAAGTCTCCATCAAGGCCTCGGATGTACTGAGAACAGTCGAGGCCTACCGCTTGCTCTCTTCTCAGACTGACCTTCCTCTTCACGTCGGTGTGACTGAAGCAGGCAGCCTCGTTTCAGGCACCGTTAAATCCGCCATAGGTATTGGTATCCTCCTTGCCGAAGGAATTGGTGATACCATTCGGGTCTCCCTTACCCGGGATCCTGTGGACGAGGTTCGAGTCGGCTATGAAATACTAAAGGCCCTCAAGATTCGGCAACGTGGCCCGGAAATCGTTTCGTGCCCTACATGCGGACGATGTGATATTGACCTCGTCGAACTCGTCGAGCGCTTGGAATCGACCCTCCTTACCAGGACCACCCCTGTGCAGCTTGCCGTCATGGGATGTGTGGTTAACGGGCCTGGAGAAGCGCGGGAGGCGGACATCGGGATCGCTGGTGGTAAAGGCCATGGAGTCCTTTTCAAGAAAGGAAAGGTCGTGCGCAAAGTGCAGGAAGATAGACTAGCTGAGGTTCTGTTGGAGGAGGTTGAGAAATACGAAGGTAGAGCGAAGAAGTGAGCTAAAGTTAAGAACTTGAAGGAACTCTTTTGCAGCAATTGGTTTTTATTCCTTCAACTTTGACAGTTTCGTAAAAAGTCGACAAACAGACGGCACAGTAAAAAGCTCCAGATGCAAGGCGCGCGCCTCTTTCAAAGCCGTCAACTTTAGGTCACTTTAGGCACTCCATTAGGAGAGGAGCAATATGGAACGACAGGAAAAGACTGCCATAACGCCAACAAGGGCTGAAGACTACCCCGAATGGTATCAGCAGGTGGTAAACGCATCGGACCTGGCCGAAAACTCACCCGTAAGAGGATGCATGGTCATCAAACCGTGGGGATATGCCCTGTGGGAAAACATTAGGGGCTTACTGGACAGCATGTTCAAAGAGACAGGCGTGAAGAATGCGTATTTTCCCCTGTTCATACCGAAACGATTCCTCGAAAAGGAGGCCGAACACGTCGAAGGGTTTGCCAAGGAATGTGCTGTGGTCACACACCACCGCTTGGAAGAAAGCGAAGATGGGGGACTCGTTCCTGCCGGGCCTTTAGACGAGCCGCTGGTGGTGAGGCCGACCTCTGAGACGATCATAGGGGAGTCTTTTTCAAGATGGGTCAGCAGCTACCGGGATTTGCCCCTGCTCATTAATCAGTGGGCAAACGTCGTCAGGTGGGAAATGAGGCCCCGCATCTTTTTGAGGACCAGCGAGTTCCTCTGGCAAGAGGGCCACACCGCCCATGCCACACAGGAAGAGGCAATGGAGAGGACACTTCTCATGCTCAATATTTATGAGAAGTTGGTACAGGACTATCTTGCAATCCCTGTCCTAAAAGGTGAAAAGACGGCCTCTGAACGATTCCCCGGTGCAGTAAACACTTTCACGCTTGAAGCTATGATGCAGGATCGAAAGGCCCTTCAGGCCGGGACGTCCCACTTTCTTGGACAGAATTTCGCAAAGGCTTCCGATATCAAATACCAATCTGCCCAGGAAGACGAGGTATACGCCTGGACGACATCATGGGGAGTTTCCACGCGCCTTATCGGCGCTATTATTATGGCTCATGGGGATGACGACGGTTTGGTCCTTCCGCCTGCGATTGCTTCATCTCACGTGGCCTTGATGCCTATCATCAAGAAGGCCGACGACAGGGACACGGTCATGGATTTCACGCACGCCCTGGCCAGAGAGCTCGGGGAACAGGATTACCATGGGCGAAGAATCGAAGTTGAGATTGATGATAGAGAGACTGGCGGGAGCAGAGGATGGGACTGGATCAAGAAGGGGATACCTGTCCGTGTGGAGATAGGACCGAGAGACATCGCCCGTAATTCTGTCTTTGTAGGCCGCAGGGACAAAGGCTCGAAAGAAAAGGAATCGATCCCACGGGATCAGTTCATCAAGACCATTGTTCAGGTATTGGATGAGATTCAGAAGAACCTGTTTGATCGGGCGTTGCGGTTCAGGGAAGAGAACTCCACGCAGATTGACACCAGTGACGATTTTTATGCTTTTTTCACGCCCCAAAAACCTGAAAAGGCAGAGATCCACGGAGGCTTTGCCCTGTCCCACTGGTGCGGCAACGAAGCGTGCGAAGAAAAAATCAAGTCAGATCTGAGTGTGACAATTCGCTGCATACCCCTTAATGCCGAAAAGGAGACCGGAAGATGTATTGCTTGCGGGGAGGAGAGTGTGCAGAGGGTAGTTTTTGCCAAAGCCTATTAGTTTTTATTATGCGATTGCTATGAGCCAGCTTCACGGGGTTGTATGATTCGAATCACTGACATTATAGACCATATAAGCTCCTATAACTCAAACGCAGACCTTGATCTCGTGGAAAGGGCATATATCTATTCGGCGCGTATCCACGAAGGCCAAGTGCGGCTTTCCGGGGAGCCTTACCTCTCCCACCCTCTTGAAGTCGCCGGGCTATTGACCAGGTTGAAATTGGACCCGGTCAGTGTGGCAGCGGGCCTGCTACATGATACCTTGGAGGACACCAAGGCCACCATGGAGGACCTGACCGGGTTGTTTGGACCATCGGTGGCCCACATCGTGGAGGGCGTCACAAAGATAAGTGGTCTGGCATTTCGTAGTTATGAGGACCGTCAAGCCGAAAGCATCCGAAAGATGATTCTGGCCATGGCCGATGACATCCGCGTTATTCTGATCAAGCTGTGCGATCGGTTGCACAATATGCGGACGCTTCAGTTCCAAAGCGAAGAAAAGCAAATCAAAATAGCGCAGGAAACCCTTGACATTTATGTCCCTCTTGCCAGTCGTCTAGGCATACATTGGATGAGGATGGAACTCGAAGATATTGCCTTCATGTACCTTTTTCCTCACCAGTACCGTGATATTGCCAACCAAGTGGCAAAGAAAAGCGATGAGCAGCAAGAGTATATCAATACCATAAAGAAAATGATTGAGGAAAAGTTGGAGGAAGCCAATCTCCCCTGTGAGGTTCAAGGTCGCCATAAACATTTCTACGGCATCTATCAGAAGATGATCAACCAGGGCGTAGATTTTGAAGAGGTGTACGATATTCTCGCTTTCCGTCTCATCCTGGACTCGACATCGCAGTGCTACCAGGCTGTTGGGGTCATACATTCAATATGGAAGCCAATACCCAAACGTTTTAAGGACTTTATTGGTATCCCCAAGCCTAATATGTACCAGTCCCTCCACACAACGGTGGTCGGGCCTTTTGGGGAACGCGTAGAGATACAGATCCGCACCAAGGAGATGGACCATATAGCCAATGACGGCATTGCAGCCCACTGGCAGTATAAGGAAAAAGGCAACTTCGATGAAAAGACGGGGGCCGCCTTTGCCTGGCTCAGGAAACTTGTAGAGGAACAGAAAAACATCAAGGACCCTGACGAATTCATGGAGAGTGTTCAGATTGAGCTCTTTCCTGATGAGGTTTACGTATTCACTCCCCGTGGCGACGTGTTGGGCCTGCCAAAAGCATCCACGCCTGTGGACTTCGCCTATGCGATCCATACTGAAGTGGGGCACCAGTGTGCAGGAGCCAAGGTGGATGGCCGAATGGTTCCCATAAAATATGAATTGAAGACCGGCCAAAGGGTCGAAATAATCACATCGCCCAATCATCAGCCCAGCAAAGATTGGCTAAGCTTTGTTAAGACTGCCAAGGCCAGGTCCAGGGTGCGTCAGCATATCAAGGCAAAGGAGCGCAAACAGAGTATGGCGCTCGGACGCGAGATGTGCGAGAAGCTCTTCCGCAAGTACCATGTGACCCTAAATAAGTATATAAAATCAGGGGAAATCAAAAAAGCAGTGGATGAGCTTGGCTACAAAACCGTCGACGACCTGATTGCCAGCGTTGGATACGGTAAAGTAACCCCCCTACAGGTGGCCCGATATGTACTTCCACAGGCTGAAGCAAAAGATGAAAAAGAGACTATAGTAACCAGGCTGAAGGAGAGGATTCGTGGGAGAAAGCCGCAGTCGGGCATACTGGTAAGAGGGATGGATGACATATTGGTCCGCTTCGGCAAATGCTGCAGTCCTCTGCCCGGTGATCCGGTGGTCGGGTATATCACCAGGGGCCAGGGCGTCACGGCTCACCGCACAAGTTGCCCCCATGCCCTAAACATGGATCCGGAGCGGCGGATCGAACTGGAATGGTCGCCGGATGCTGAAGAGGTCTACCCGGTGAGGATTCATGTGCTGTGTGACGACAGGATGGGCCTTTTGGCCATCATTACTACGGCCATAAGCCAAGGTGAAGCCAATATCCTGGATGCCACCGTTAAGATACGGGCAGATAATCGAGCGGATTGTTATTTCACGATTTCTGTGTCAGGTGCCGACCACCTGGAAAGAATCGTCAAGTCGGTCAAAAGCATCAAACACGTCATAAAAGTGGCTCGTCTCGCCACCTGATGTGAAGCCTCCCCGCCCTTCCGGGCGGGGGTTCTGCCTGGCGGCAGCACTTCGTGCGCGGGGAGCACGCCGGTCAAGTTAACGTCTACGGTCTATCGGTTACGCTGCTCGTTACGTCTAACGGCTACGTGCCCGCCATTGCCGCGTGTGGCCGACAATGTGGCTACCCGGCCAAGC
>JBEQLC010000048.1:0-5998 GCA_040326175.1 Desulfobacteria bacterium
GGACTCCCTTTCGATCTGCATGCTCGTTATAGTCTCTTCAAAATCGGTCGTATGGCCCTTGAAGTGGAGCCTGTCTCCAACTCTAAGAACACCTGCCGTAACTTCGAGAGCCGCTACACTCGGTTTGGCAAAAAACTTTTGAACCCTTCCGACCTTTTCTTCTTCCATTTCATGCCTCCCGGCAGTAGGTTAACATTTATGGCCTAATTTACATACACCGAACCCGTTTACAAAGCAACCGTGTTCTGGTAGAACACGCAAACTTCCCTAGTAATTGGAGGTATCCGCGTTGTCTTTCGGAACTGAAAAGCCAAGCCTAAACAAATTCAGGAACTGCCTGTATCTGCTTATCGTGGGTCTTCTTATCCTCTGGGCATGTGCACCAGCACGCCGCCCGACCCCCCGGAAGCTACCTGTGTCGCCTGAGTTGGCCCAGGCTTTGGACAGATTGGAAAAGGCGGACCATCTCTTTCAGAAGAACGCTTACCCAGAGGCGCTTGCCATCTATCAGAATCATCTGAAAGAGTTCCCAAGCAGTCCTCTGGCAGACACCGCCTTGATGAAAACCGGCACGGTTCACATAGCCATGGGAGACTATGGAGAAGCCAGAAAGGTATTTCACCGTCTGATCCGGCAGCATCCGAAAAGCCCACTTGTAGAAGATGCTAGATTCAATGTCATACTAGCTTATCATAAAGAGGGAAATTATCGCGCCGCCGTCAACTATGCGAGCTCGGTCTTACGGTCTGCACAAACGTCTCGCCACAGGTCCCGCATCCACAATCTTATGGGATACAGCTATTCCGCTAATAGGCAGTTTGAAGAAGGCATTAAGAGTTATATGAATGCCTATCGATTGGCCAAGTCTCAGGAACGTGCAGAAATCCTAAGTAAAGTGAAGGAGGTTATCGCCTACCTGGAAGAACCAGAATTGAATTCGATGCTTGATGTGTATACAGACGGGATACTGGGGGGCTACTTGCGTCTTCAACTAGCTCGAGTGTATGCGTTAGAAGATCGCATTGAGCAGGCCATCCAGATCCTGTCCGATTTTACTATCCGATTCCCGCACCACGATGAATTTGAAACGGCCACCGCCCTTATGGAGGAGTTAAAATCAGGCCCCCTGGTCGATCCTTTCTCGATCGGCTGCATACTGCCACTGACCGGGTCTTATGGGACCTTTGGGAACCGAGCCCTTATGGGCATCGAGCTTGCCCTGGATCAATTCAACACACGAACCGATGTCAACCCGATTCAATTGCTCATAAGGGATTCTAAAGGGGACCCCAACGAAGCAGCCAGAGCTGTTGAGGACCTGGCTTTCAGGGATCGCGTAATAGGTATTATCGGGCCGATGATCACATCAGAGTCAGCCGCCGTCAGGGCTCAAGCCCTTAAGGTCCCGATAATGACGTTTACCCAGAAGCCGGATATTACCAAACTGGGAGACTGCGTTTTTCGAAATTTTCTGACTTTCTCCTTGCAGGCAAAAGCGATCGCGGCTTATGCCGTCCAGGAACGGGGAATCAAGAGATTTGCCATCCTCTACCCTGAGGAACGGTATGGCATTTCCTTCATGAACAGATTCTGGGATGAGTTGATCGTCCATGATGCTGAGATAGTAGGCATTGAATCGTATGGCACGGACCAGACCGATTTTGCCGACGCTATCAACAAATTAGTAGGTATGTACTATCCAAGACCTGAAGAACCGGAGGAAGAAGAAGGCCTGGATACAACCACACCGCCGGCAGATGAACAGACAGAAGAAGAGGAGACAGAACCCAAACCGCTCGTTGATTTTGGAGCCGTCTTTATCCCGGACACTTTTGAGAAGGCCGGGCTTATTGCACCCCAGTTTCCGTATTATGACGTGGGCAATGTCCTTCTGCTGGGTACCAATCTGTGGCATTCGGATAAACTGATTCAAACGGCCCGACGCTATGTGCAGGGTGCAATTGTGCCCGATGGTTTTTTCCTGGAGAGTCCCTCGCCCGCCGTCCAGGATTTTGTCATGAGATTTGAGAAGATCTTCGGCAGCTCCCCGGGATTCTTGGAAGCCCAAGCCTTTGATGCGGCTTCTATTATTTTTCAACTCACCAACCACCCCGACGTCCGGTCCAGACGCACCATGAAGGAGGCCCTCCTGGAAGTCAAAGATTTTCCCGGAATGACCGGCCTCACCTCGTTTGACGAAACCGGGGATGTGGACAAACAGATATACCTTCTCAAGATAAAGGGACGTCGGTTTGTACAGATAAAACCCTAATTCCAGGATGGTTCAATTCTTCTTCACTTTGTCTACGCTTAATTAGTGCCTATCCATAAATAACGTAACAAGTGTTGGGCACCGGGTAAGACTGTGAGCCTTGTATATGCAGCATACATCGGACTGACCTGCAGCTTGTTTGTCTCCTGCCTTCCCCCTTTCTGGATATATACTCACCTGAGCGGCCGTTACAGGAAGGGCTTAGGAGAACGCCTGGGGTTTGTTCCCCTCTCCCTCACCAAACGTCTTTCCGGATCGCCCCGTATCTGGATACACGCGGTATCCCTCGGCGAGGTCAAGGTAGCGGCTCCGCTCGTAAAGGCGCTCAAGAAGATCATGCCGGACTGCTCCGTCATAATCTCAACCACCACCGAGCATGGCCGCGATCTTGCCATGGAGACCCTTGGAGAGGAGACTCCCGTGGTGTCTGCGCCGGTGGACTTTATAGGTTCAGTACGCAAGGCACTTTCCCGGGTGCGTCCAGACGTTTTCGTTTTACTTGAAACGGAAATCTGGCCCACGTGGATCGCTGAAGCGCGGCGGAAAGACATGCCGGAGTCATCGCAAGCCTGCTCCCTGAAACGTCACCCCCTTCATGATATGTGAATGGGATCTTGAACCGCCTAATTTCAGGATTCGCCAATAGGGTGTGATCCTTTTTGCTCGTATGGCTTCTACTATTCAGTTATCTATTCTTGTCCTTCAGCATGTCTGCAAGTCCAGCAAAGGGCTTGTGTGTAGCGAGATCGGTTTGTTCGTCCATGGCCTTGTCACTTTCACCTTCCACATGATCTATATATCGCCTGTGCTCATTATCATGGCAATAGATGCATAGGTTCTCCCAGTTGCTCCCGTCGGGAGGATTGTTGTCGTGGTTGTGGTCTTTGTGGTGGACGGTAAGCAGGCGGAGATTCTTGTGGGTAAAATCCCGGCCACAGCGAGCACATATCCACGGATGGAGTCTCAAGGACCGCTCGCGGTAACCTTTCAGGCGATCCTCCCGAGCCCTGCGGGCTCGTGCCACAATCTGATGCATCTCCTCCTTGTTCAACTTACCGCCCCTGGGTTTATGAGGCCTTGAGCTTTTAGAGTCCATGATCACCTCCTCCTTCGAGAATTCTCTTCCCAAGGTCGGACCAGACAAACGATGATGAATCAAGTGCGCATTTCTGACTTATATCAGGGGTCGGGGTGCTTTTTGGAGACATCGCAGTGAAAAGAAATACCCCGACCCCCCAGTTATATGAGTTCATAAATGCCTTAGATGTTGCATGTTCAATGGCTGATTCTTTGTTCAATAGATGCCCCGTTCCTTGTTTCGGGACGCAAGATGGCATATTGAGTTGACCCTGCTCTATTGATCAATATGGGAAAATAATTGAATAATATACGGATGTGTGTCAAAAGGCAACTCAAGGGGGACATGTCATGACCGATAATAATGCCGGGCATTATGCCGGAAAGCATGGGGCGAGTGCAGTCATTGATCCTGTGGTTCGGGACGCCGTTTTGAAACGGGCTCCCAAAGGGGAACTTCCGTGCGCTGTAGCATTTGAATTGGCAAAGGAGCTAAGGGTCTTGCCGGATGCCGTGGGCCGGGCCGCCGACCTGCTGGAACTGCGGCTGGTGAAATGCCAACTGGGCCTGTTCGGATATAGCCCTCAGAAGAGCATTGTGAAGCCTGCCGTCTCCGTGTCTCAGGAACTGGAAGAGGCGATCTTAGGGGGTCTCATAAACAATCGCTTGCCCTGCAAAACCGCTTGGGACATCGCCGAACAGCTTCGCATTCAAAGGATGAGGATCAGTGGCGCGTGTGACGCCCTGAGTATCAAGATTGGGCCATGCCAACTTGGAGCTTTTTAGCTCGCCGGGAACGAAATGCCCCCTTGTGCAGCGTTCGTGAGTCTTTCATCTACTTTTTAATTGAACTCGGGTGTTGATGCATAAAAACGGGGCCTAACATCCCTTCAAGGCAAAAAGGAGGAATGCACAATGTGGAAAAAGGCCTTTTCCGATTTCAAGCTGTTCATCGCACTAGCCAGTGTGTCATTTCTTGTTCTTCTTGGCTCAAGCCAGGCAGCTGAATTCTCTGCGGACATGGTCCAAACAATGCCTCACGGGGTACAAAAAGGCAAAATCTTTGTCAAAGGAAACGACTTCAGGCAGGAAATGGACATGCAGGGTGAGAAACAGATCACAATTTTCAGGCAGGATAAAGGTGTTGTCTGGGTCCTGATGCCGGAAGCCAAGATGTACATGGAGATGTCTAGTGCTGCACAAGCCGAGAATCTTCCTCAGGTAGACCAACAAAAAATTGAGCAAATGGCTGAGAAAAAATATCTGGGCAAAGAAACAGTGAACGGATATGCCTGTGAGACCTACCAGTATATCTACCACGACAAATCTATGGGTACCATGACCCATTGGTTTTCAAAGAAGCTCAACTTCCCTATTAAAATGGATATGCAGGGGTCGTCTGGTAATATGACGACTGAATACAAGAACATAAGCGAAAAGAGCCCTTCAAATGCATTGTTTGAGATACCCGCCGGTTATCAGAAAATGGGCATGCCGGGCATGATGCCGGGTATGGAAGGGATCATGGACCGCATGCACAGGTAGGATGGGTCGTGCATAACTCGAAAAACTATTAACGCATTGTGAACTGGTTTGTCCTATCCCTAGTCTGCGCCTACTTCATGTCCACGTCTGAGACTCTGTCAAAGCTTCTGATGCGGGACAATGACGAGTGGACGACAGGCACAGCTATGGTAGCCCTGGCGCTCCCTTTCCTCCTACCCCTTCTGGTCGGAAGGGGTACTCTCCCGCTAAGTCGTGATCTCATACTCCTAATAGCTATACAGATACCTTTTGAAATCCTTGCCTATTACGTATATCTCAGTGCAATCAGGATAGCACCCTTGTCTCTCAGCGTCCCTTATTTGAGCTTTACCCCTGTTTTTACCATCCTGACAGCCGCCCTTCTGTTACAAGAGAGCATATCAGGTCAGGGTTTTCTCGGCATACTCATGGTCACAATCGGTGCTTACGTGTTGAACATCGAACATTTTGCCCATCATCCCCTTGCCCCGTTGAAGGCGATCTTCAAGACTTCCGGCTCCAGACGTATGCTTGTGGTGGCCCTGATCTGGAGCCTGACTTCTACCCTGGGAAAAAAGGGCGTCCAGCTTTCTGACCCTATGTTTTTCGGGGTTTTCTATATGACAGCCCTGTCAATTCCCATGCTGTCTATTGCAGGCTGGCGCATCAAGCGTGGTACTGCCACGGTCAACTTAAAAGGCAGAAATTCGATATGGTTTATACTGGGGGGGCTGGCTACAGCACTGAGTATGTTAGCCCACTTTCACGCCATCCAACTAGCTCCAGTATCCTACATGATCGCCGTCAAGAGAACCAGCCTGATCTTCAGCGTCCTGTATGGCGGGCTGATATTCAAGGAAGAGCATATCAGGCGCAGGCTTCTGGGTACCAGCATCATGTTATCGGGTGTCGTGATTCTCTACCTGGCGCTGTAGAGGTCTTATGAGCACCTGGATCCATACCGCCGTTTCCCCCATCAACAGGACTTCTGCGACCCTTGCCGGACGCCAAGTGACCATGATGCTCACCGCACCGGTTTACGCCAGCAAGAGTGAAGCCTCCCCGCCCTGAAGGACGGGGGTTCGCTTCGCGGGCTTACGCGCCCGGTAAGGAAGATAGACATTT
>JBEQLC010000048.1:6008-9907 GCA_040326175.1 Desulfobacteria bacterium
CTATTATCTGTGAAACGAAAGCGGATGGAAGACTTCTTGAGGGGTAAGAAAGGTAAGTGTTTGCCAGCTACAAAACGTTAACCGGACGTCTATGCTGGCGATGCCCAGGGGTTCGACGGACCACGGGTGCTCACTTTCCTATTTTCACACCAAAAAGTGTTCGCCGTGGTTCGAGGCCAACATACTGAGATTCTTCAGATTCGTCACTTTTTTGCCGGACTCGCTTGACATCGACCCATTGTCCGTTAGCGCATATGGTCAACCTCTCATCATCAGGATATTCGACATTCCCGAATCCCATGATTCCACCTTTCTCTCTCCACACCAGGTGTCGTTGGCTGACCTCCACGGCAAAACCAGTACACGTTTCAACATCAACAAGGGTAAAGGCTTCAGGCATAGGCGATATAACGTATGTCTTTTCTTCTTCAGGTAAACGGTCTGGCTTCTCGGGAACGAGTTTTTTGGGTAGGCTTTGCGCAGGTGGTTTCATTTGGGGTGCCACCCGTGTTCTTTCAGATATCGCTGGTTTCGAAACTTCCCGGCGCACTGGTTTCATGGGCTGTTCGCCCAGCTCACTTTTCTTCTTATAGACCGCCCGGTAACCTATAAAACCCACCAGGGCTACTGCAACGACACATAGCGCGATTATGTATTTTTTCCGCATAGCGAACCTCGAACCGGATTCTGGCTTGAATCCAAGAGTTTTGGGTTAAACCACCAAGTGGCCATAATTTGCCCAGATACTCGCTTTTCGTTTATATGCAAATACCGTACCGACATCCAATGTTGTTCATTAGAGATCTCAGCCGTTCCCCGACTGAGAACAGAAATTCCTGCAGACGTGGGCGGAATGGTTTTATGTGAACGTTACGCAAGAATTAGATAAGAGGAAGTCCTCCATATCCTGCAAGGGCGGTCAGGGGTGAGCTGATGAGCCAACTGCAATATTTGGTGTTGCAGAGGAATTTTGCCAAGGTTTTGCACATTCCCTTTGATCGAAGGAATTGCAAAGTGTAAAAGTATGCGGTATGCTTCTGATATCTTCTATACGAACGCTGTGACAGCTTAATAGATGTGAAAAGGAATGGCGACAGCATTGATTAGTACTATCCGGAAAACTTTGAGAGGAGGAATCCTTCCATGCTTGATGTAGTATCTGAAGAGACTTATCAGGATGGCGAGATTATCATTGAGGAGGGCACTTCTGGAGACTGGGTCTATATAATCCAAGAAGGCAGGGTGGAGATCTCCAAGACGATTGGCGGGAAGCAATTTGTCATGACAACGCTCGGACCGGGGGAGGTATTTGGAGAACTCAGTTTCTTGGGAGGTGTTGAACGAACTGCTACAGTTCGAGCTATTGGTGCAACCTCAGTTGGGGTCATTGATCGAAACTTTTTGGATCAGGAATTTAACAAACTTTCTTCGGAGTTCAGGACCATTCTCGTGGCCGTTGTAAAGAGGTTTAAACAGATGGCTGATCGAACCGCAGGGTTTTCATCACGACAGGAGACTCGAACTCAAAAGACCTTGTCAGTGAGCTATGAAGATAAAGAGTCATTTGTGGATGCATACACGGAGAATCTGAGTGACGGGGGTCTTTTTGTTAGTACCAGGAATCCACTCAAACAGGGTGAGCAGTTTTTGCTCACCCTTCAACTACCAGACTTTCCAGACCCCATGAAGATCAAGTGTGAAGTAGTATGGGCAAGGGCAGAGGGCGAAGAAACCGACTCTCCCAATGGAATGGGCGTCAAGTTTATTGAAATCACGCAAGAGGATAAAGAAACGCTGAAACAGTATCTCGCTTAGACGTTAGCCCAGATAGGGATCAAATCCATAATCAAACTTCAGTTCTTACCCTCAAGAAGACCGGGCTTTATTTCCGGTTATTTCAGAGCATCAAAAACCGCCTGTGCTGCCCGGCGGGTCATGCCCGGAACAGCAGCAAGTTCCTCAACAGCGGCAGCTTTGATCCGCTTCAGGCTCCCAAAATGTTTAAGAAGGGACGCTTTTCGCCTGACTCCAATCCCGGGGATCTCATCCAGAACCGACCGGCGATAACTTGTCATGCGGCGCTTGCGATGATAGGTTATTACTGAGCGGTGGGCCTCATCTCTAATCCTTTGAAGAAACAGAAGAACATCCGCGTCCTTTTTTAGGCCCACAGGGTTCTTTCTCCCTGGTTTGTATACCTTGTCTTCTGTCTCACCGCGGTTGGGGTCTTTTTTGGCGATTCCGATCAGGTCAAATGAACCGTAGAGCCTCAAGGCCTTTAGCACTGCAACCGCCATATTGAGCTGTCCTTTTCCGCCATCCACCATGAGCAAATCCGGTAGGGGCTGTCCGGCATCCACCTTTTTATACCTCCGCGTAAGGACTTCTCTCAGCATGGCATAGTCATCCCCGCCTGGTGCAGACTTGATGCGATATTTTCGATATGCTGATGGAGCGGCGCTCCCCTTCTCAAAAACTACCATACTTCCCACGCCCTCTGTACCAGCCATATTCGAAAGGTCAAAGCATTCTATGCGTTCAGGACGTCGCACCAAGGCCAGTCGTCTTTGGACCCGATCCAGAAGCGCCTGTTCGGCAATCGCAGCATCAAGTTTTTCCTTCAAGCCTTTCACAGCATTCTGCTCGGCCATTCGCACGAGCCTGGCCTTCTCACCCCTCCGAGGCATTATGATCCTGACCTTTTTCCCCTTCAGGTCGCTCAACCAATCCTCCAGCAGGGCTTTATCTTCGGGCCGTGTTGGCAGCAGGACCTCTTCCGGGACAAATGGAGCTCCCTCATAGTACTGCTTTACAAAGGCAGTGATCATATCGGCATCCGAGACGACGGTCTCCGGGAGGTAGAACGGCCGGTTCCCCAGCAAGAACCCGCCCCTGATAAACAGAACCATCATGAGGGCCGCCCTCCCCCGTCGGGCCATCCCCAACACGTCGCGGTCTTTTAGATCGGTTGTCGTGGCAACCTGCTTTTCCAGGGTCCTTTCGAGGGCAAATAGCCTGTCCCTGTGGACTGATGCTGCCTCAAAATCCTCTTTGGCCGCAGCAGACGTCATCTGCTTCCTCACACTCCTGATCAACTCCGGCGTCCTTCCTTTTAGAAACAGGATAACCTCATTGACTGCGGTTGCGTATTCTTCTGGATCAACAGGTAGACTGCAAGGTCCAAAGCAGTGTTCCATTTGATAATGAAGGCAGGGCCGCTGGCGGGGTTTGGGCTTGCTGGGCTTGCACTTCCGAATCTTGAAGGTCTTATGAATTAACTTCAAGGTCTCTCGCACAGCACCGGCCGATGGAAAAGGGCCGAAATAAAGGGCTCCGTCCTTTTCGATCTTTCGAGCAATCGTCAGGTTGGGGTAGGGGCTCTTGATGCTAAGCCGAAGGCACGGATAGCGCTTGTCATCTCTCAGAATCACGTTGTAGCGGGGTCGGTGCCGTTTGATCAGATTCGACTCAAGGATCAGGGCCTCCTTTTCCGTGTTGGTAAGGATGGTGTCAAAGTCTGTGATCTTTCCGATCAGCAGGCTAGTTTTCAGATCCTTCGGGCCTCTATCCCTGAAGTAGGAGGAGACGCGCTTCTTCAAGTCCCTTGCCTTGCCTATATACAGAATGTGCCCGTTGGCATCTTTCATGAGATAGACACCAGGTGCGCGCGGCAGGCCTGCAAGCCTTTCTTTGAGTTCTTTTATCATTGTTTCCACCCAGTTAGCAGTACACCAACAGTGTAGAACCAGAAAACTACAATGTCAATATTTGAAGCTCCGTGCAGTCCGGATTGGTCGGGATGGGGAATGCGATGGCTGGTTCAGTTCATGAAGAGAGCTGTAGCCAAAGGTAGGCGACTGTTCTGTCAGATGGCTGTACGAAAAACGGGGTATTCTGGT
>JBEQLC010000049.1:0-9679 GCA_040326175.1 Desulfobacteria bacterium
AATCCGTGTCAATACGAAAAAAGTATGATTTTTTCGTATTTCTCGCCATAGATAACGCAATATGGCGCCTACAGGAGACTATATAGCGTGATCGGGTTTACGCCATCTGTAGGACATAGCCTTGACCAGCCAAGTGACGTGGTGATATTTATTGATAAATTTCAGCACAGTACATTATTCGCTGGCAATGTGGCATGCTGTCGTGATAGAGGGACAGAACTCAGAACTGAGATGGGGATCTGAAGGAAGAAGCGAGGCATTATGACAAGGCAATTAGGTTTTTTAGAAGAGCCTGGGACTAAAGAACGCGTCAAGGCTCCTTCTGTGGTGAAGCGCCTCAATGCAGAGGTGCGGGTGAGGGTGGAGCAGGTGAAGATTCTTGTTCTGGATGTGGACGGGGTCATGACCGATGGCCGACTCATCTATAACGATGACGGCACGGAGTCTAAGGCCTTTGACGTGCGAGATGGCCACGGGATCAAGATGCTGAATCAGGCGGGCATAGAGACCGCCCTGATTTCCGGGAGAAGCTCTCCATCGGTGGAGAAGAGAGCCGCTGATCTAGGAATTACCGAAGTGGCACAGGGCGCCAGGGACAAGGTCCCAATCCTTGAGAAGATCCTTTCCAAGAAAAGCCTCAAACTGGAGGAAGTGGCCTTTGTGGGAGACGATGTCGTGGACCTGAATGTCATGAGCCGGGTGGGCTTTGCCGTTGTCGTGGCCGATGCCTCGGAATACCTCTTTGATACAGCCCACTATGTGACCCTTGCTCCCGGCGGTAGGGGGGCTGTGAGAGAAGTGGCAGAGCTGATCCTAGGGGTCCAGGGGCTGTGGAACAAGGTCGCTCGTCCTTACTTCGAGTAAGACGCCCCAATCTCTTACGCGTAAATTTCAGAAAGCCAGGGGCCTTTTCCGAATTCTTCTTCAATCCTCAATAGTCGGTTATACTTGGCAAGACGGTCTGTACGGGAGGCGGAGCCCGTCTTTATCTGTCCGGCATTCAGTCCGACAGCCAGGTCCGCGATAAATGTGTCTTCAGTTTCGCCCGAGCGATGCGAGATAATCGTTTCATATCCAGCTTCCCGTGCCATTTCCACGGTTTCCAAGGTTTCGCTCAGGGTACCGATCTGGTTCAGCTTAATCAGGATAGCGTTGGCAATGCCACGACCGATTCCTTTTGCAAATATCTTGGGATTGGTAACGAAGATGTCGTCCCCTACAATCTGTATCTTGTCTTCAAGACGTTGGGTCATGATCTCCCATCCGAGCCAGTCCTGCTCGGCCAGACCATCTTCAATAGAAAGAATAGGATAGGACTCTATGAGTTTCTCATAGTAATCGGTCATGGCCTGGGCGTCCATCCCCTTTTTCCCTTCACCCTTCAATACATACTTCCCGTTGCTGTAAAACTCGTTGGCCGCAGCGTCCAGGGCAATGCCGATGTCTTTGCCGGGCGTATAACCAGCCTTTTCAATGGCTGTTATGATCAAACGGATAGCTTCCTCGTTAGAATCGAGGTTTGGGGCGAAACCACCCTCATCACCAACCGCAACGTTATGGCCCTTAGCCTTGAGGACCGCCTTTAACTGGTGGAATGTTTCAACTCCCATCCTGATCGTTTCAGCAAAAGTCCCGGCCCCCATGGGAACGACCATGAATTCCTGGATGTCCAGGTTATTGGCCGCATGCGCACCACCGTTGATAATGTTCATTAGAGGAACAGGGAGGACTCTGGCATTTATGCCGCCAATGTAACGATACAAAGGCATCTGAAAGGCCTGAGCGGCGGCCCTGGCCGCGGCCAGAGAAACCCCAAGAATAGCATTTGCCCCCAACTTGGACTTGTTGGGCGTGCCGTCAAGCTCTATGAGACGACGGTCCAAACCTGCCTGGTCAGAAGCGTCTGCGCCCAAGAGCGAAGGTGCAATGACCTCCTTTACATTCTTCACGGCCTTTAACACGCCCTTGCCTCCATAACGCTTTCGACGCTTATCTCGTAACTCCAGGGCCTCCCGCTTTCCCGTGGAAGCGCCTGAGGGGACCGCTGCCCGCCCCACAGCGCCAGAGGCAACCATCAAGTCTACTTCTACGGTTGGATTTCCACGTGAATCCAGAATCTCCCTTGCGGTCACATCAATGATTTCAGTCATGACGCCCCCCTCGTTATTTTGTGATAGCCACCCTAGTCCTCAGGATAGGTTCCTTTCCTAAACAGCCCGGGACGATAATCCGATCATAGATTCTGCTGTGAACACTGTCAATCCCTAAACTCCGTGATGCAACACGCGATAAGTCTTTTGTCCCAATCACCTTCGTAAGAAAGTTGCTGATTTTTCGCGGTTCCCTGAAGGCTGTCGGCATATCTCTTTGAGCAGCAGCCTCCACCGCTTTGTTTCTTGACTTGGGTTCTAAAACTGGTTAAGACGCATCCCATGAAGGAAAATCTTGGCCTCATGGTGCAGCGGGCCATCACTTCTGCCATTGCTGCCGGGCATCTTCATTCCGTCGATGCCCCCCCATCCATCGAAGTGGACAGGCCCAAGATCGCTGCGCATGGCGACTACAGCATGAACATTGCCATGACCATGGCAGCATCTCAGAAAAAGGCCCCACGGGACATTGCAGGGATTATCATAGACCATGTTGAGGACTCCGACCACTTGCTCTCAAGGATGGAGGTGGCAGGGCCGGGGTTCATCAACTTCTTCATTGCCCAGGACCAATGGTACGATCTTCTCAGGGCCATTCACGATAATGATGAGGCCTATGGTAGCTCGCAGGTCGGGGTTGGAAAGCGCGTCCAGATCGAATTTGTAAGTGCCAACCCGACAGGTCCCCTCCATGTAGGCCACGGACGCTGTGCTGCCGTAGGTGAGACTCTGGCGACCATATTCATGGCAGCGGGTTATGAAGTGGAGAAGGAATACTATGTGAACGACTCTGGACGTCAGATCCGTACCCTTGGTCAATCCGTGCTTGTTCGGTATCAACAACTCCTTGGAGAAACCGTCGAGTTGCCGCAGGAAGGCTATCAGGGAGGGTACATAAAGGAATTGGCCCGCATGCTCCTTGATAAAGAAGGGCAGGGCCTGGCAGATCTTCCTGAGGAGGAGGCCATTGCACTTTGTGCCGGATTTGCAGCCGATAAGATCCTCACGGGGATTCAGGAGGACCTGGTCGCCTTTGGTGTCTCCTTTGACAACTGGTTCAACGAGCAGTCCCTGTATGACTCCGGAGCTGTCGAGGCCGTGATTCAGGATTGTAAAGGCCAGGGGGATGTCTATGAACATGAAGGGGCGCAATGGTTTAGGACCAAAGACTTTGGTGATGAAAAGGACCGGGTCGTGGTTCGCGCCAATGGATTGACGACCTATTTTGCATCAGACATTGCCTACCATAAGGACAAGTTTGAGCGGGGGTTCGACCGCATTCTCGATATCTGGGGCGCAGATCACCATGGCTATATTCCTCGCGTTGCAGCCTCGATCCAGGCCCTTGGGTACGATGAGGACCGGTTTCAGGTCCTTCTGGTTCAACTGGTGAACCTCCTTCGAGACGGCAGGCCTGTGACCATGTCAACACGGGCGGGCGAATTCGTTACCCTTAGGGAGGTAATGAATGAGGTGGGGCGGGACGCGGCACGTTTCTTATTCTTGCTGCGTCATTATGAAAGCCCGCTCGACTTTGACCTGGAGCTGGCCAAGAAGGAGTCTAATGAAAATCCAGTCTACTATGTCCAATACGTACATGCCAGGATTTCCAACATCCTCAAGAAAGCTGAAGAGCGGGGTTACGCTCATATTTCTTGGAACGAAGACTTTCCTGTACACATTAATCTTCCGGAAGAGATTGAGCTCATCAAGTTGATGGCACGATATCCAGAGGTTGTAAGTCAAAGCGCTTTGTTGATGGAGCCTCATCGTATACCATTTTACCTGAAGGATCTGGCGGGAGCCTTTCACGCGTACTATCACGACCGCAACAAACACAAGGTGGTAAGTGATGATGCAAAACTCTCGGCGGCAAGGCTATACCTGGTTTCTGCTATCCGGATCATCATAAGGAACGGGCTGGCCTTAATGGGCGTGTCGGCACCAGAGGTCATGTAGGAAGGCTGATCTAGGCATGAGCAAGAAGGCTTCGAAGTCTAAAAAGAAAACTTCGTCCAAGGAATCCCAGTTTACCATTAAGCTCACGCGCAAGAAGCTTTTTTTTTGGTTGGGGGTTACCTTTGTTGCAATGGTTTGGATGTTTACCCTGGGCATCTTCGTGGGGCGCGGTCTTTCTCCGGTTCGTTTTGATGTGAAGAAGCTCAAGGAAGAGCTGATAGCCCTGAAACAAAAGGCGTTAAAAACAGACCAGGCAATTTCCACGATTGAAAGAGATAAACTTCCCATGGATCCGGAGCTTGATTTCTACGCGATCCTCACGGATAAGAAGGAAGAGGCCCTGCTAAAGTTTGCCAAAAAGCATGAGCCGACCGCAAGGGTCGGCGTAACATCCCCAGAAGCAACTGGAGCAGACAAAGCAGATAAGAAGGACCAGATTCCGCTAAAGCTTGCGGAAGTTAATAAGCCGACGGCAAGGCCCGACGCGAAGCCTCCAAAAGTCCCAGAGCCGAATAAGGTCGAAGAGCAGGGGCTTTTGACCATCCAGGTTGCATCGTTAAATGACGCCCAGAGGGCGAGGCAGATGGTCGCCCACCTTAAATCTAAAGGGTACGAAGCCTATGAAGTAGTAGCAACTCTGCCTGGAAAGGGGATCTATCACAGGGTACGGGTGGGCCATTTTGCGGATTCCAACGAGGCGAGTCTGACAGCTGCGAGGCTTAAACGGGAAAGATTTGAAGTAATCATTCTTAGAGAGTAACTATTGGGGGATATTTATTGTCATGAAGATTACCAGAGAAGAGGTTGTCCATGTGGCAAAATTAGCCCGGCTGAATCTTGATGACGAGGCCATTGAGCTATATACTAGGCAACTAGGAGACATCCTGTCCTACATGGATACTCTAAATCGTGTTAACACCGAGGGTGTACCTTCTACCTCTCATGCCATCTTCATGAATAACGCATTTCGGGAAGATGAAGTCAAAGAGTCGATTCCTGCAGAACAGGCCCTGGGAAATGCCCCCCAGGCCGAAGATGGCAGCTTTGTTGTTCCAAAGGTCATCGGGTAACTGCTTAAATAAAAGGTAGGCATTTAATATGGAGTTGTGTCGATTAACCATACACGAAGCCCATGGACTACTGATGAAGGGAGAGATCTCTTCTGTGGAGCTCACCGCTGCGGTTTTTGATCGCATAGAAGAGGTCGAAGATGGGGTTGGTGCATATATCACGTTGGTCAAGGACAGTGCCATGACCGATGCTGCGGATGCAGACGAGATAATCAGGCAGGGCAACGGGGGACCACTCACAGGCATTCCTCTAGCCATTAAGGATGTTCTGTGCACCGAGGGAATTGGAACGACCTGTGGATCCAAGATATTGGAAAACTTCATTCCAAGCTTCAGTAGCCCAATCATAAGCAGATTCAAGGAGGCCAATGCCGTCATTATAGGTAAAACCAATATGGATGAGTTCGCCATGGGTTCCTCTACAGAACACTCAGCCTTTATGCCGACACGGAACCCGTGGGACTTGACGCGAATTCCCGGAGGCTCCAGCGGAGGCTCGGCTGCAGCCGTGGCCGCTGATGAGTGTATAGGAGCGATCGGGACAGACACCGGGGGGTCTATAAGGCAGCCGGCCTGTCACTGTGGGGTTGTTGGCATGAAGCCGACTTACGGGCGGGTCTCCCGTTTTGGTCTTGTTGCATTTGCCTCCTCCCTGGATCAGATAGGGCCGATTACAAAAGACGTGACCGATAGTGCGATCCTCATGAATGCAATCTGCGGCCATGATCCTAATGACTCAACCTCTGTGCCCAGGGAAGTCCCTGACTATACCAAGGCGTTGCAGCCAGGCTTAGAAGGACTTGTGGTCGGTATACCAAAAGAGTATTTTGCTGAAGGACTGGATGAGGATGTGGCGAAAGCGGTTCATGCTGCCATAGAGGTTATTGAAGGCCTTGGGGCAAGCCGCAAGTCTGTGTCTCTACCCCATACAGAATATGCTGTTGCTGTCTATTATTTGATTGCACCCGCTGAGGCAAGCTCAAACCTTGCCAGATATGATGGCGTCAGATACGGGTTTCGAGACAAGCAGGCCGATGAATTGATACAGATGTACAGGGATACCCGATCAAAAGGATTTGGGCCCGAGGTCCAGCGGCGTATCATCATCGGGACCTATGCCCTGTCGGCAGGATACTACGATGCCTACTATGGAAAGGCCTCCCAGGTCCGTACCCTGATCATGCAGGACTTCAATCAGGCCTTTGAAACATGCGACGTATTGCTTGCGCCCGTGGCTCCCACGCCGGCATTTAAGCTAGGGGAGAAATTAGATGATCCTCTTGCCATGTATTTGTCAGACATTTTCACACTGCCGTCCAGTCTGGCAGGCATTGCCGGAATTTCCGTGCCATGCGGGTTCAGCAAGGACGGCCTTCCGATCGGACTGCAGATCCTGAGTAAACATTTTGATGAAGAAAAGCTAATTAAGGTAGCGTACAATTTTGAACAGGCAACTAATTTCCATGTCCAAAGCCCCAACCTCTGAGCACTCCGTGTAAGGTAATGCACCTCTACAAGAGTGGCCATACAAACATCCCCGGAGAGAGAAAGGCAGGATAACATGAGCATTCAGCCCGAAGGTGAAGAGCTGAGAAAGGCAACGAAGTGGATATCAGATCAGCTTCGTTATGAATCAAATGTAAGCTTGACTAAGGCGATAGAGCAGGCGTCCGTGAAGTTTGACCTTACGCCGAAAGATGCCGAATTTCTTATGCGCTTTTTTTCCGAGAAGGGCTGAGGCGAAAGGCCCGAAGCCGAGGTTTCAACCTGCAAGATGTCACGTTTGAGAATCCTCCCTGAAGTATTGTCTAACAAGATCGCTGCTGGAGAGGTCGTAGAGCGTCCATCTTCGGTAGCAAAGGAGCTCATCGAGAATGCCATTGATGCCGAAAGCACCAAAGTTATGGTGGAGATCAAGAAGGGCGGACGTGCCCTCATCAGAGTTTCTGATAACGGCGTCGGCATGGATCGTGACGATGCACTCCTGTCCATAGAGCGCTATGCGACCAGCAAGATCTATGATGAGAAAGACCTTTTCTCCATAGCAACACTTGGATTCAGGGGTGAGGCCCTTCCTAGTATAGCTTCTGTCTCAGAGATGGAGATTGTAACCAGGGCAGAGTCATCTGAGGCGGGGACCCGAATCGTGATTACAGGCGGAAAAGTCAAAGAAGTTGCCGAAATCGGGGCTCCCAAGGGAACCATGATTTCGGTGAATCGTTTGTTTTTCAACACCCCCGCCAGACGTAAGTACTTAAAGACTGAGCAGACCGAGATGGGCCACATAAGCGACACCGTGACTCGCACGGCCCTTGCCTGGCCCGCCATCCATTTCAAATTCCTGCATAACGGAAGAGTCATTGGAAACTGGAGTGCCACCCAAAAACCCCTTCACCGCGTGGTCGATGTGCTGGGGAGAGATTTGGAGGGCCGTTTGTATGAAGTGGACCACAAGGGTGGCAATTTCGGTGTCCACGGATTTGTGGCCTCTCCGGACGTCGCGCGGACGACTTCTCGTGGACTGTACCTTTACGTCAATGGACGGTTTGTCAGGGACAAAGTGCTCGACCATGCAGTCATGGAAGCCTATGCAGGACACCTGATGAAAGGGAAGTTCCCTCTAGTGATACTCTTCGTGAGCCTCCCCCATGATCAGGTGGATGTGAATGTGCATCCCACCAAGAACTCGGTTCGCTTTGAAGCCCCAAAACAGGCCCATGACGTCGTTGCACAGGCTGTATCAGAGAGCCTGAAGATATTTGATCGGCCTAAATGGGGGCAAGCCCTCACTATGAAGCCAATGCACCGACCGATGCCATACAGTCTTTCTCCATCTCACGGAGTAGTCAGTGAGCCCAAACCCGATCTTGTGTTCCGGACATCCAGCCGCGAACCCGAGACCACACCGGCCCTGTGGCCTAAGAAATCCTTTTCCTCTCTCCGGCTCATCGGCCAGTTCCGCGACACCTACATCGTTTGCGAGTCTGAAGATGGCCTGGTCCTCATTGACCAGCATGCTGCCCATGAGCGCGTCGTTTTTGAATCCCTGAAGGCTGCCCACGGGCGCTCGGCTGTTATTACGCAGGGCTTGCTGGTGCCGGAGACGCTCGATTTGACTCATCGAGAAGCCGGAATCCTTGAGACTCTTCTGAAAGACCTGAAGGATATGGGTTTGGAAATAGAACCCTTTGGGGGGAAGACCTACCTGATAAAGTCTGTCCCTGCCTTACTGGCCGGTAGGTCCATCAAGCCGCTGGTCATGGAGATTGTAGAGAAGGCAGCTGAGATCGGTCTTGCCTCAGGCCTGGATCGAGGCGTGAACGAATGCTTATCCATCATGGCCTGTCACGGTGCTATAAGGGCCAATCAAAAGCTTGCTGAAGAACAGATGAAAGCTCTACTGGAACAGCTGGATGGTCTTGAACATGCCTCCCATTGTCCCCACGGTCGACCAACGTATGTTCAACGAAGCCTTCGCCAGGTCGAAAAGGATTTCAAACGAATCGTCTGAGGCCCGAAAAAATCCCGTCAAGATCTTAACCCGGCATCCTCTCTATATTGGCCTTCAGTTGTGCAACCTGGATACCAAGGGAGACACACTGCTGCCCTTCCATGCATTGATCGGCTTCTTCTGGTTCCAGATGTGTCTTGAGTTCGTGTTCGTCCTTCTTTAAATCCACAACCCATGCCTTCTTGGCCTCATCATACTCAACGTCCACATCGATGCCGCACTGGCCGATGTCAGGGTAGATTCCTCTAATCTTCTCACACAATTCATTCTTGTCGTACATTGTGTCTTCCTCCTTTGCTTAGAATGGTTTGGAAAGTTAATCGCATACAAGGCATCGGCTATGCCAAGTTTGGGCAAGCTGGCATAGCCGCTCCCCCACAGAAGGTTCAACTCCGGGAAAGCAGACACTGGGAGCTTCGGCACCTCTTTTCCACCGGTGTGCCTCGAGGAGCTGCACCGCTATAGATAGGATGGACTATCGTTGGGGGGAAGCAGGGTAGTAACCGCTTATCGAGCAACCCTCCATATTTTTATCATACCAAAGCGGTGCGGAAAAGAAATGGGGTAAAAACTGTATTTGTCAAAGAAAAAGGCAGTATTTTTGGATGGAGCTGTGGGTGAGGCCCCGCCCTTGAAGGACGAAGTCAAGGGGGCGGGTTGGACAGACTGTGAGGGCAAATATGGGTGAACTGGCATTATAACGCGAAAGGATCGAAAAACCGGGCCAAACCGGGCCAAACCGGGCGAAGTTCAACTATACAGGTTGTTTTGGGGCGGTGTCCTTGAGGGGCCTGTCTGGTTCGATGAGGTGCACATGCATTCGATCATCCATGGCGACGGCTTGCTTCTGCAATTCATCCATTACATCCTTGCTGACATGGCCAACGAACACCAGCCGATAGCGATTAAGGCCGTTTGCATCGCGAATGTCCTTGCCTTCGACAAGGAACTGCTTTCCGTCCTCTGCCACGTCCTGCAAGTCATGCACA
>JBEQLC010000004.1:0-23580 GCA_040326175.1 Desulfobacteria bacterium
CCAACGCCTGTAACGCTATTTGTGGATGGACACTATCTAACGCTCTAGTAATGTCTCTTACGAATAGGTGTAGATTTCTCCTTCATACTTCATTATGCTTTTGAACTGGATTCTGAATCTGCTGATGCGGGTGAGTCTGGCTCAGAGATTTAGAAAAAGGGAATGTCTCGCGAAGGTGTCTATTTCCCACTCTTCTGGTGCAGCTTGTCTGCTATCCGCTTGACTCTGTCCGACTTGACCATAGAGGCGGCCTTGTCTGCAAAACGCACCGCGTCCTTGACTTTGCCGTCCATCAATTGGCTTTTGACTCTCTTTTCAATCCGGGCTGTGGCATGGTCTGTTTTGACGTGAACCGCCGGGGCTCCTATCAACTTTGTGCACTCGCGGCCCCCACAGTCCGGACATGACGGCGAAGGTTCACCCATGTCAAGGATCACTTCAAAAATCTCACCGCAACCAACACATTCATATTCATAAATAGGCATAGAACTTCCCTTACCTTAATTGAGATCTTACAAGCTTCGCAAATATCGCATGCCTTCAAGATCAGCCTTGTAAGCAGCATCCTCAGAGAGTCTCTCTATGGCCGTGTCTATCACTGAGAGCATCTTGGCTTTGTCGGCCGGCAGGTTCCCATCGACAGGGGCATAGTTGGAGACGTGATCAGAAAGGTATTGTGATGTAACCGAAAGGCCTCCAATCAGTGCTCTCTGTTCTTTCAGAATCGTCTCAGGACTCGGCATTTCAAAACTCCCTTCTTCCCACCATTGAAAAACAGGTGTGCCCGGCTGTGGAGTCAGGGTCCTTACTCGGATAAAATCAGGATTGATCTTATTGAGCACCTTGGCTGTTTTCAGGGCATGCTCCTGCCAGCTCGACTCGCCCCCGATTCCCAGAAGTACATAAAGGGAAACTTCAAGGCCGGCATCTCTCGCTTTGGCACATCCCCGGATCATGGTATCGGGCACTGCACCCTTCTCTATCCGGGACAGCAGCCGCGCGCTTCCCGTCTCAAGACCGATGTGAAGTCGCGTCAGCCCAGCCTGCCTTATCTTCTCCAAGCTCCCGATTGGTTTCCGTCTGAGAGTCAAGGTTCGTGCATAGCTCGTGACCCTGGTCAGAGACGGGAAGGTATCATGAAGGTGACCAAGGATCTGACACATCTCTTCAGTATTGATAACCAGGCTATCTGAATCCCCTATGAACACAGTCTCCACGTTTCCGCCGGTGTAGACGCCAGCCGTATCAATATCTCGTTTGACTTCTTCAACTGGACGTCTTTCAAACTTGATCTGTTTATACATGGGGCAAAAGGCACACCGATTCCAAGGGCACCCTCGGGTTACTCTCAGAAGGAGGCTGTTGGCCTCGCTGGGAGGGCGGAAAGGTGGAAAATCATAATCTTCTTCAGCCACGGCAAGACGTCTTCCAAAACGAAAATTGAACATTTTGTCTACTCAAGAACCTGTTTTTCCTTGTAGAGTAGTCCATTCACCTATGATTTACAAGAGCTTTCCCTTCTCCCTCCCTACTCGAGTCAGGGATATAAACGTCATTTGTGAGTGTGCTTTCCTTCCTCAATCTGTAGAGGATGGGCTAGCCTGCCCGCCAATCCCAACCTAGGACAAAAACCCCATATATTGTATCCGTCAATCTATGATATACATTTTATAGTACTTTTTTCTTTACAAACCCTTTTCCCTTTGTTAAAAAATACTATGCTGACTATTGGTGTCTATTAGGACTTGCCAAGAAGAGGTCAATTGTTATGAAAATCAAACAAATAGATGTTACCGGTTTTAAGTCTTTTGTGGATGAGACAACTGTTGCATTTCCAGAGGGGATATCCGCAGTGGTCGGTCCGAATGGTTGCGGCAAAAGCAATATCGTCGACGCCCTTCGTTGGGTCATGGGGGAACAAAGTGTCAAACTGCTGCGCGGTAAATCAATGGAAGACATCATCTTTTCGGGCACTGAAAAAAGACCTCCCTTGAACATGGCTGAGGTGGCGCTTACACTTATCAATGATGACGGGGACATCCCAGAGCAATACCGAGAGTTTTCTGAAATCATGGTAGCCCGCCGTCTCTTCCGTTCGGGCGAGAGCGCTTACTTCATCAATAAGCAACCATGCAGGCTCAAGGACATACAGAACCTGTTGATGGGAAGTGGCGTGGGATCCAGGACCTACTCTGTTATTGAGCAAGGAAGGATAACGACTCTTATCGACGCCGGTCCAGAGGAACGACGTTACTTTGTCGAAGAGGCCGCAGGCACAACCCGGTATAAGAGTCGAAAAAACGAAGCCCTTCGGAAGATCGAGCGAACCCAGCAGAACCTGCAGCGTATTAACGACGTTATCATTGAGGTTAAGCGCCAGATGAACAGCCTTAAGCGCCAAGCTGGAAAAGCCGAGCGATACAAGGCCTATCAGGAACAAATTCAGCATTTAGAAGTCGGATTGGCAACGCATCACTACAAGACCATCTGCACGGAGATAAGTGAAACCGATGCCCTGCTTCAGTCGTTGAAAGACACGGATCTCAAGCATGGATCCGAACTTGCAAAGCTCGATGCGGCGATTGAAGGGATCAAGCAGGAACGAACAGCCAAGCACGAAGAGATGTCCGGGCATAAAGCAACCAAATATCAACTCCAGCGTACAGTCGACAAGCTTGAGAGGGACCTTGAACACGGAACCAAGGATCTTGAGCGTCTGAACACCGAAAGCAGGCAGCTCCAGACTGAAATCAAAGAGATTGGGGAAAAGGACAACCAGACAGATCTCGAATGTCGTAACATAGACGAGCGCGCACTTGCCCTGCAACAGGAGATTGATAGAACCGAGGAAAACGTAAAACAAGAAGAACCCACCAAGCACACATTGAAAAATCGTCTGGCCGAACTGAATCAAATCCTCGAAACCAAGAAGACTGAACTCATGGACCTTGTCACGCGCAGGGCGGCCTATCAGAACACGCTGCAAAACACCTCAGAAAGCAAGGCAGCCCTTACAAGGCGGATTGAGCATATCAAGAAGGAAAAACGCCAGGCCGAGGCCGAAATTGTCAGGCTTGAAAAAGGCCTCACTAAGGCGAACACGGCTCTTCATGATTTGAAGAAGAACTTGGAGGAGATAAGCAAAGACCTCAAATTATCGGAGAGACAATTCACGGAAAAGCGAGAGGTTCTTGCCGATCAGATACGCAAGGGTCAAACCATGGAAGCTGAAAAACAAAGAATTCGCTCCCGTCATACAGCACTCATGAAGATGGATGAGAACTATGAGTGGTACAAAGAGGGAGTTCGCGCAATAATGAGAGGATCCGAATCACCGGACCGTGATCAAACCGGGATTCATGGACTGGTAGCCGACGTTATTGAAGTCCAACCCTCCTATGAGGACGCAGCGGAAGCCGCTCTGGGTGAAGCCCTGCAATACGTCATCGTTAAGGACCAGGAGGGCGGTTTGGCTGCCATTGATTATCTTCATACACAATCGGCCGGGCGGGGGGCATTTATCCCTATAAAGGGCGTCAGGCCCGTCATGAATACAGACACCGCAGTTTCTCGGGCAAGCTTGGCTGACTCTGAAAGCCTTCTCGTTGATCACATAGAGGTCAGAAAGGGATATGAAGACCTGATTGAATTTCTCCTGGGGCATGTAGTGATTGTCAAAGATATGAAGGCGGCTTTGCGCCTTTGGAACAGAAACGGGTTTTCTCATTCGGTTGTCACACAGAAAGGGGACCGCGTTTCCTCACAAGGCATCTTGATGGGAGGAAGTTCGGACAATGCGGCCTCCGGTATACTGACCAAGAAGAAGGAAATTCGGGAATTGGGTAAACAGCTTTCCAAGTTGGAGACCGCGACTGCAAAAGAAAAATCCACACAGGAACAATTGGAGGCGGAAGCCATTGCGTTGGAAACACGCATTCAAGAAACCCGGCTGATCGAGCGTCAGAAGAGTCAAAAAGAAATGGATCTTGACAAGGAGCTGTACCGGCTGGGGGAAGAGCTCAAGCACGCCCGTCATAGGTTGAAAGTCACAGACCTCGAAGCCCAGCAAAACAAAGGCGAGACAACAGACCTGGACCTGGAACACTCCAAGTATGAGGAGATGTTGTCTGAACTCTCAAAAGAGATTCAAACAACCGAGTCCGCTGTGGGCCAAACGAGAGCAGAGATCAAAGAAGCTTCAGAAGGTTTAGAGTCTTCGGACCAGAAGCTTGTGGGGCTAAGCCTGGAATTGACGAGACTCCGGGCAGAATGTGACAACGCCCAAAATACCGTGCGACGCCTAAAGACTTTCCGGGATGAGCGGCTGCGGGAGATGAGCCACATGGCCAAGCAGCTGGAGCAAAAGCAACTTGACAGCATGACTGTTCAGGAGCAGCTGGGAAGAGACCGAGACAAGATTGCACGCCTGTATGACGAGATAGAAACCGCGGACGAAGCCTTGGCTGAGATGGAAGCTCAATACCAGGCTATTGAAAGGGTGCTTGAAGAAAGCGACCGGGCACTTTCTCATGTTGGTAGCGCCCAACAACAAACCCTGCAAAAAATCCAGCAACTCGAACTAAAGCAAACTGAGAGACGAATGCAGAGAGAACACCTTGTAGGTCGCATTAGGGAAAGCTACCACTTAGACATCGAAAGCTCCGATCATGACGATCACCCCGAAGCGTTTTCAGTAGAAGAAACGGACGAGGCGCTGGCACGTCTTCGCGAAAGGATAATGAGAATCGGTGATGTAAACCTTGCGGCAATTCAGGAATATGAGACCCTGGAGGAACGGTACCGATTTCTCACTGAACAGCGCGATGACTTAGTCGATGCTGTAGACGCCCTGCGTCGAGTCATTCGCAAGATCAACCGAAAGTCGCTGAAACAGTTTATGCGGACTTTCAAGGCTGTAAATGAAAAGCTGCAACATGTCTTTCCCAGATTATTTGAGGGCGGCACAGCTAAGCTGGCGCTCACCGATCCGAAGCGACCATTAGAATCAGGGGTCTCTTTCTTAGTACATCCGCCGGGAAAAAGACTGACCCGAATGAGTCTTTTGTCTGGCGGCGAAAAGGCTCTGTCTGCGATTGCCCTTGTCTTCTCGCTGTTTCTCATAAAGCCCGCATCGTTTTCTGTTTTTGATGAGATTGATGCACCACTGGACGATGTAAACACGTTTCGCTATAACGACATGCTTCGAGAGATAGGAAAAGAGTCCCAGGTGATTCTGATTACCCACAACAAGCAGACAATGGGGGTGGCAGACGCCCTTTTTGGTGTCACCATGGAGGACAAGGGCATCTCGAAACTCGTCTCAATAAACCTTGAAAGTAATCGTGAATTGTGATTGATGTATTTACGTAATTCCATAACGAACACCCAGTTTCGAATAGTGGAAGCACCTACCCATGGCCCCGAAATGGTTCCAGAAGAAGAGAGCGGGCACAGCTCCGGAAGATGTGGCCCAGCAAGAGCCCCCAGCAGAACAGACAGTGGAGGCCCCGGAGGTTGACGAAACAGAAGAATCAGAAGAGGAAACGCCGGAATCCGAAACCATAGAGAAAAGGTCTTTCTTTGGACTGAGAAGAAAGAAACCCGACAAAGCCCCGAAATCCCCCGTACAACAAGAACAAGAGCCCACGCCTGAGCAGATACCAAAGACTTCCAAGGTTGATGAAACAGAACAATTAGAAGGGGAAACGCCAGAATCCGAGGCGCCAAAGGAAGGAGTTTTCCGCAGACTTAAGAACCGTTTATCCAAGACAAGGAACGCCTTCACTATCCGCCTTGACAATCTTTTCCTCGGGAAGAAGGAGATTGATGAAGACCTGCTCGAGGATCTTGAGGAGATTCTTATTACCTCAGATATCGGCGTACAGACTACTATGGCCTTGATTGAAAAGGTCAGGGAAGGGGTTGAGAAGAAGGACCTGAACAATCCCGATGAACTCAGACATGCACTTCAGGATCAGATTCTCTCCTTTCTGAAGGTCCAATCAGAACCGGTTCAAATCTCTCAAAACAAACCCCATGTAATCATGGTCATAGGCGTCAACGGAGTCGGCAAGACAACCACGATTGGAAAGTTGGCGGATCGCTATATAAGGCAGGGACATCGGGTCCTGTTAATTGCAGCCGATACTTTCAGGGCTGCTGCTGTTGAGCAACTAGAGATTTGGGGAGAGCGTGTCGGTGCAGAAGTCATCCGCCATAAGGGACACGAAGCCAAACCTTCCGCCAAGGTCGATCCCTCTGCTGTGGTATATGACGGCATACAGGCTGCAACAGCAAGGGGCGTAGATGTGGTCATAATCGACACAGCTGGCCGTCTTCATACCAAGGTCAACCTGATGGAACAACTCAAGAAAATCGGCCGTACGGTGACCCGCCAAATCCCTGAAGCCCCTCAGGAAATCCTGTTGGTTTTGGATGCCACAACAGGACAAAACGCAATATCACAGGCCCAGCTCTTTCACGAAGCCCTTGAAATAACCGGCATTGTCCTGACAAAACTCGACGGCACGGCAAAAGGCGGGATTGTAGTAGGCATAAGCCACAGTTTGAAACTACCCATCCAATACATTGGGCTCGGTGAAAAGGCTGATGACCTACAAGAGTTTGATACTGATGCTTTTGCCAGGGCTCTGTTCTAACATCTGCCACGGGGAATGAGGACTCCGATGTCTAAACATATCCTGGTCATTGATGACGAACCCAATCTACGGCATATGCTGACTGTGGTCCTGGAAAAAGCAGGCTACACGGTCAGTTCCGCCGCAGACGGCACCAAAGCACTCTCTTTGACTGAAACCAATTCTTTTGATCTCATCTTGTGTGATTTGCGCATGCCCGGGATGGACGGTCTCACCTTCCTCAAGGAGGCATCAACGCAAGGACTTGACGCAGCTATCATCATGATGTCGGCCTACGGTACTATCGACACAGCAGTTGATGCTATGAAGCTTGGAGCGGCTGATTATATTTCCAAACCATTTAAGCCGGATGAGATCCTCCTCAAGCTGGGCCAGATTGAAGAGCGGAACCGTTTGCGACAGGAAAACATCAGACTCCGGAATGCGGTTGAAGAGACCTTCTCCTTCCAGAACATCCTCGCCAAGAGCGAGTCTATGCAAAACATCTTTGACACCATCCAGAAGATCTCTGACTACAAGACCACGGTTCTGATCACCGGAGAAAGCGGCACAGGCAAAGAATTGATTGCAAGGGCCATCCATCATAATGGAGATCGGAAACGCAGCCCCATGGTGGCTATCAACTGTGGAGGGCTGCCTCAAAACCTTTTGGAGAGCGAGCTCTTCGGACATGTCAAGGGGGCCTTTACCGACGCAAGAAAAGACAAGAAAGGGCTCTTTCAGGAAGCCAGTGGTGGAACGCTTTTTCTGGATGAGATTGCAGAGTTACCCCTTTCGCTTCAAGTGAAGCTGCTTCGAGTGCTTCAAGATGAAATCGTGCGGCCAGTGGGAAGCAACCAATCTGTCAAAGTGGACGTCCGAATCATCGCAGCTACGGCACAGGACCTGGCCGAAGGGGTCAAACAAGCCAGTTTCAGGGACGACCTCTTTTACAGAATCAATGTGATTTCGATCCACCTGCCGCCTTTGAGAGAACGAAGAGAAGACATCCCTCTGTTGGTTAATCATTTTATCGAAAAATTTAACAAGCGCTTGCAGAAAGCGATTCAGGAGATTCGGCCGGACGCACTCCAGTGCCTGATCGACTATTCGTGGCCCGGCAACGTGAGGGAACTTGAAAATGTCATCGAACGTACGATCGTGTTGACAGAACGATTTGAGATATGCCGCGACGAACTGCCCGACGAGGTACGGAGTGGTCCCGCCGCTGGAGATGATACGTGGGCCGTGGACAGCATTTCTATTAAAGCCAATACCACAGTATTGGAAAAGTCGCTGATTCAAAGAGCCCTCCGGGAAACCAACAACAATCGGACTCATGCCGCTAAACTACTGGAAATCAGCCACCCCACGCTTCTTTCCAAGATGAAGGCTTACGGGATTTCGTGAAGCGTCTCTTCACAAATCCCCTGTATTTCAGGCAAATAAGAGGGGTGTTCGTCGGAAACCAAGACAGAATCTTGCTCTGTGAAGAAAAAAAACGAAGAAAAGTTCATTATACTGTTGACATCTGTATTATATCAATGTAGGGGAAAATGGCTGTAGTAGGGGGTTCTACAAAGAAGTTGGGGTAAACCTTAAGTGGAGAGGGAGGGAAGCAACAATGACAAAGGCAGAGATTGTGGAGAAGATGGCCAAAGACGCTAGTATCTCGAAGGCAGCGGCAGGTACTGCGCTGAATTCCTTTGTGGATACTGTAACCAAGGCCCTGAAAAAGAAAGACGGCAAGGTAACCCTGGTAGGCTTTGGAACTTTCTCAAAGGTGCGTCGTAAGGCCCGCAAGGGTAGAAACCCTCAGACGGGTGCGACTATCAAGATCAAGGCTTCCAATACTGTGAAGTTTAAGCCAGGCAAGGCGTTGAAAACGGCCATGTAGGCCCGAAACACTTTTCGACCTTTAGGTTTGGTTCTCATCCGATTCGGTTGTCATCGGATGAGAACCAACCTGCCATCAGACAAAGGTAATATCAAAACTGCCAAGCTCTCCCGTGTAAGGCTCCCACGTCAAAGAGACGTCAGTTACACGGGCAAGAGGAGGCCCAGCCTCGCACCATTTCAGCATAGATTTCACGTCAGCTTCGGCTCCCTCCAATACCGCCTCAACACGCCTATCGGGTAGGTTCCTCACCCAACCCTTAACGTTTCTTTCCAAGGCTGCACGCCTTGTGTCCAGTCTGAAACACACACCCTGAACCCGTCCGTCGACGATGATATGGGCTCTAACGTTTTTCATAACTCTACCCCTGCGAAAGTAATCCAGTTAATTCTTCTTGATCAAGTATCGTTATTCCCAGCTCCTTGGCCCTGTCAAGTTTAGATCCCGGGTCCTTTCCTGCCACCACATAGGTGGTCTTTCGGCTCACAGAAGAGCTAACGTTGCCACCCAGAGCTTCAATGCGAGCCTTTACCTCTGCCCGTGTCATGGACTCAAGGGCTCCGGTGAGGACAATTGTCTGGCCGGCCAGAGGCTCCTCTGCTGACGTCTCATCGGTCGCAAACGTGATGCCAGCTTCCTCAATCATCCGCTTAATGTTTCTCTGATTCTCAGGATTATCAAAAAACGCGCGCACGCTGTGGGATACCTGCGGCCCTATCTCGTCAATGGCTACAAAATCCTCGCCTGTGGCAGACATCAAAGCGCCCAAAGTCTTAAAATGGCGGGCCAGAACGTGCGATATATGTTCACCCACATGCCGGATACCCAAGGCATAAATAAACCGCGCCAGTGTAATCTCTTTGCTTTCATCTATGGCATCCATCAGGTTCTGAGCAGATTTTTGTCCCATTCTTTCAAGACCTGCCAAGGTTGCCTTATCCAGAAAAAACAGATCTGAATATGACGTTAACAGCCCCTTGTCAACCAATTGGCCCACCAGCTTATCCCCCAGACCATCCATATCAAAGGCCCTTTTGGAGGCAAAATGTTTGATTCGTTCCTTTACCTGGGCAGGACAATTGGCGTTGACACATCTCCACGCGGCCTCATCCTCCAGGCGAAGCACATGAGAGCTGCACACCGGACATAGGGCAGGCATCTGAAAAGGCTCCTCAACCCCAGTGCGTTTGGTCGTGATGACTTTGACGACCTCAGGAATCACATCTCCTGCTCGCTGTATCAATACCGTGTCACCTATGCGAACATCTTTCTTCTTAATTTCATCTTCATTATGCAGGGTGGCACGGCTTACAGTCGCTCCCCCAACAGCAACAGGCTCCAAGTGGGCTACCGGCGTTAAAGCCCCGGTCCGGCCCACCTGAACATCTATCTTGAGCACTCGGGTTGTCTCCTGGATGGCTGGAAACTTGTGAGCTACAGCCCATCTGGGGCTGCGGGACTTTTCACCCAGCCTTTTCTGCAAGGTCAAATCGTCCACCTTGACCACCATACCATCCATCTCGTACGGAAACTCATGACGCCTATCGAGCAAATCTCTGTAGTAAGCAATAATCTCCTCAAGCGTGGCCTGCGGTTTGATGTCGGGATTCACCCGGCATCCCAAGGTCTTGAGGGCCTGAAGTATTTCCCAATGTGAGGTAAATTCGATGTCGGTTACAACGCCGACGCCGTAGCAGAATATCTCTAAGGGGCGCTTGGCCGTTATCCTCGAATCAAGCTGTCTGAGAGATCCTGCAGCTGCGTTTCGCGGATTGGCAAACAGCGGCTCTCCCTTGTCAAGGCGCTCCTCATTCAATTGCCTGAAGGCTTCAACAGGGATAAATACCTCTCCCCTCACCTCCAGGCGCGAAGGCACTGCCACGGCTATCGTGTTGAGAATGACGAGGGGAACAGTCTTGATGGTCCTGATGTTTAACGTGATGAGTTCGCCGGTGTGACCGTCGCCTCTGGTGGAGGCCTCAACCAGCCGACCTTTTTCATATACCATCTCAACAGCCACACCATCCAGTTTGGGCTCGGCCGTGTACAAGAGCGGCGAATCCGTTTTGAGATACCGCCGGACCCTCTTATCAAAGGATAGTACCTCTTCTTCGTCAAAGGCGTTTTCCAGGCTTAGCATAGGAATGGTGTGAGCCACAGATTCAAAACTGGCAAGCGGGGGCGCTCCTACCCGCTGCGTAGGAGAATCAGGCTCAACGATTTCCGGATATGCCATTTCCAGGCTGGTAAGTTCCTGCATGAGACGGTCGTATTCATGATCTGAAATCTCTGGCTCATCCAGGACATAGTAGAGATGGTTATGACGGTGAAGGGCTTGACGAAGTTCAGCTGCCCTCTTTTTGACATCTTCGTTCATGGGCTTGACGCACCTACTAATACAAGTCAGCCTTCAGGGAACCGTAACACTCTGCATATACGAAAAAGGCCTTTTGCGAACAACATTGAGCAATTTTGGAAAAAGATTCATGAAAAGCGGAACGTCAAAATCGCAAACTGTGTGAGGGCGTTAGCTCGAGTTTTTGCGATTTAGTGGAGCGATTCATGAATCCCAAAATGGCTCACAGGGGTGAGCAAAATAAGGCCTTTTTCAAAAAGCTAAACTCTTTTTTCGAGTCTAAGTGTGAAGCTTCTGGCATGTTGAACACACGATCTCCGCAGCCATTTTGCGCGACTTTTTGAACTTGCTGCTCGAGAATCCTGGCTTCCAGTCGAGTGAGCCAAGCTCATCTGAAACCACAAGCAGAGCCCCGATCTCAACACTCCTGAATCGTGCTGCTGCAAACAAGGCCGAAATCTCCATGTCCACGCCGAGCACTTCTTCCTGTTGAAGCAAAAGGACCTTCTGTCTGGTCTCTCGGTAAGGAGCATCTGTTGACCACACGAGACCTTTGTGAAAAGGGACGGAGCAGCATGCCTCAAGGCTATCCTCAATGGCCTTAACAATCCCCTTTGACGGCCTTGGATCTACATTTCCTAAAGCGTAATATCCTGAGGTCCCCTCCCCTATCATTGCGCGGTCAGGCACCACTATGTCCGCAATCTGCACGTTTTCTTGGACTGAACCACACCACCCCAGGAAGAGTATCTTCTTCGCACCCAGCACAATGAGCTTTTCCAGAATCATCACTGCGTGTGGAGCGCCAAGCATGGGGCCAACTATGGATATGCTTTGGTTACGGTGCTTCGCCTTGTATAAACTGCTGGTCATTATTCTGCATAACGGCCTGCCGCGCACGCCCATGTATCGACGCACCAAACCCACATCTGTTTCCATGGCCACCATGACTGCCACAGGCCCAATCGTGGGATCGTTCTTATCTTTTCTCGCGTAAACAACTTCCTCGCGCATTTTAAGCCTTCCCGCTCTTCCGGGCGCCGCTTCGGCCTAACGGCAGCACCGCGTGCACGGGGATCATGCCGGTCAACCTTCTTCACTTCTTTCTATTACTTGCTGTTTGTTCGACAATCTCGCGCAAAAACGGAAGGGCGTCCCTCCGGCAAACAACATCCCAAACATATTTGCCCATCACGTTGCGAAACATTGTGTGGGTGTCTGTCCGCCCCAGATATTCCATAATCCGCCCGGCAATAGCAAGCGGCGGTTCGTCCAGTCCGAAAAAGCATACCCCGTCTCCAACTTCTCGAAACGGTGCAATATCGGAGCAAGCAATAGGCAACTTGATCATGCCCGCTTCCAGAAGCGGCAACCCAAAGCCTTCATCCTTGCTCGTCATGAGCAGGACGTCTGCCATGAGATAGAGGTCGCGGATGAAGATGCGATCCGGAACCAGCCTTGTCCTGTCCCGAAACCTGTATTCCGCTAAAACAGCAATATTGTCCTGCAGTTCAAGCTCATTGATCCAGTACCTTAGCCTCCGGTAGTAGGACACAGCCTTCTGTTCGTGGAAATCATATGGACCCGTCAGAATAAAGAGGACGTTATAGCCCAAGAGTTTGAGACCTCGGATGATGTGTATGGAGAGCTCCAGATTCTTTCGAGGTGTAATCCTTGCCGGCTGCACCACGACGAGGTCGCGGGCAAACAGATCAAGCTCCTCGGACAGTCTCACAGACTTTGGGTCAAGATAAAAGAAGCGCACCGGATCAATCCCGTTGCGTATGACATGCCAATTAGTCTCTCCAAAGTGCTTCCCAAAGAGCTTCATTCGATAGTGCGAAATGGTCACATAGCGTATGTTCGGATGGGGCTGGGCAAGGATTGTCCATGGGGGATTCATAAGGTATTTTGCCGGGTTCGCTTCGAAGTAGGGCGAATCATGGGCCCAGCTGACGACTGCCGCGCCATTCGCTGAGTCTGCCAGGCGTTGCAAGGCCAGGGTTAGAGGAAGGTTGAACGGCATGTGGAGCACATTGTGCGCGAGGACGACGTCAAGCTTATGAGCCCAATCTTTCAGGATTTTGTATATCTTGTTTGCAGACCGTTCTAAGGCGTCCTTATTACCCTTTTTGGCCTCTTTGTGGGCTTTAATTATACTGGGATTCTTGGAACCCAGCACCGGTTCTATACGTACGGGAAAATCCTCTGTGTAGACCTCACCCATCCCGGCAAGAACCGAAATCGAGTGGCCCATCCGGTGAAAAATGGAAGCCTGCTGACTCAGGATCTCTTCCACCCCGCCAACAAGAGGCGGGCAAGAGTAATGCAAAAGCCCGATACGCAAAGGTGCGTCCATTGCCCCGAACTCTCCCTTCCAGGCTTTGGTCAGTGGAACGATTCGACCAAAGGCAGGAGTCTGCTCTCCAACACCTCGTATGAGAAGTACCTCTTGCCTAGCTCATAATTCTTCTCCACAGCCCGGCTAAGGTTTCCCGGTTCAATAAACTTCATTATATTGTCAACGACCTCGGAGGTGATAAATGCTTCAAAGGGTATCACCTCGAACCCGCAAGGTTCAATATCCTCTACAAAGATCGAATAGCGGTTCACCACGATCGGCTTTCTGAAGTAGATCGCCTCGATAAAAGCATTTCCGAACCCTTCATACCCTGACGGGTATGTAACCAAGTCCGCATTGTGGTAGGCATCGTCAATGGTATATTTCCTATCACATCTGGCCTTAAAAGAGCGGGCAGAGCCCACCTTCTCTCCAATGTATATAACTTTGACGCCAAGGCGTTCGGCATATTCCACGACCCTTTGTGCATAGAGATCCCCCTCGTCACCAGATTCGTGGGAAACCACCAATCGAGGCCGTTTCAATCCCATAAGGCTTACCAGTTCAACCGCTCGTTCAATCCACTTGCGAGGGACAACACGAGTCGGCTGAAGGACAAAAAGGTCATTATCTTCAAATCCGAGTTCCTCGCGGAGTAACTTACCGTTGGGAGGGGCAGGTGGCGAATTCCCAAAATCAAAAACGTTGTGAATGACCGCATTGCTGATCCCCCTCCGGTAACTCAATTGCCGGGAAGCCGCAGAATTAATCACTACATGGCGCATAGACCGGAGGTTTGGGGGAAAGGAACGCTCGATATAGTCCTGAACCGCGCTGATGAGGAAGCGCTTCCGTTCCCAACTAAAATCGTGATGATGCGCCACGGCCGGCAACCCTGTTTCGGCTATCAGTTCAGTGATCGCCAGACCCAGGGGGATATTTATGGGAATGGCCAGGACATTTTCGGGAATAAGGAGATCAATATCAAATTCCCTGCAAAACTCGTAAAGCCTTGACTTAAGATAATCCTTTAGCTCCTGAATCCTTGCTGAAATCGATGGCTTGCGGGTTGTGGTCCCAAAACAGGCTGAATGGATCTCCAGCATTTCAGGGTCCTCAAAGTGGGCCTTGGGTTCCAACATGGACCGCTCCGGCGGGGTATCGAGTTCCCCGGCAAAAAAGCAGCATTCATAACCATTTCGTTCCAGAACCTGATACCATTTGTAGGTTTCGAGCGTAACACCGTCAGTGCCAGCAATCCGTGTGGATACAAATCCGATTCTCTTCATCACAGATGTTCCCCCTGTTCAAATGCAACTCGGACTTCTGATAAGAACTTCCTCGTTTTTTAAACGTATTAATATACCATAATTGGGTAAGATTAGCCATGCAAAACTATAACACCTCCTGCGCCGAATAGGCAAAACGCGCACAACGTTATGACTATGAGTCTTCGGGCTTTATCCGCCTCTGGCGGATTTGCCGGAATGATGAGGATGGTGTCCGTGCGACTTTTTACGAAACCGTCAATGTTCGTCTATTTCGTCCTGATTTGCTGATCACGGTCCGAAACATCTCGCAAAAACTCTTCGCCTTGGGATCAGTGCGCAGTTGTTCTACCGTATATCTCATCTTAATGGACCAATTTGGGTACTCTACGGTCGTTCCCGGAAGATTCTGCTGGTCTGCCTCTTTGAACAGGTCTTCCTGACTTAAAATGAACAGCTTGGCAGGCGTCATCGCGAGGAGGGTCACAACCGCGTTGTGAATCTCTCCTGTAACTTCGGGATAGGCACCTGCGCTTCTGCTACCGTGTCCCGGAAGAAGGCTCAGGTTTTGCAGAAGGGCCAATAACTTCTCCTTGTCTGCCTCTCTTTCATCAGACGCTTTCATGACAGCCTGTTGGTTGTCAAACATGCCCGCTTCCTCACGAACTCCGATATCTCTGTGCGTCCAAAAACCGGCCAAGGTAGGCAGATCATGAGTTGTGACAGTCACTACTGCCAATTCAGGATAATCCTGCGGAAGAATGAAGTTCTGCTGATCATCCTTTTCAAAATAGAGAAGCCGGTATGAAAGCACGTTGGCCTCAGCCAGTATGTCCCGCATGTATGCTGGCACAGTGCCAAGGTCTTCACCCACTATTACGACTTGGTTTAGGACACTCTCGAGAGTCACGATCTTGAGTAGATCTTGAAAAGGTTGTGACACGTAGGCCCCATCACTTGGTGGCTCATCTTCAGGTATGCAGTAGAGGTGAAAAAACCTCATGACGTGGTCTATCCTTAACGCTCCTGCGAAAGCGCAGTTTTTCTGAATCTCTCTTACGAACAAATCATACCCGGTCTCACGGAGCTTTTCCATATTGGGCAAAGGAAGACCCCAGTCCTGTCCACACTGTGAGAATTCATCAGGAGGAGCTCCCACGCGGAGCTTGGAAATGAAGAGATCCTGATAGGCCCAGAAATCAGCGCTGAAACGGTCAACCGCCAGAGCTAAGTCATGGTACAGACCGATACACATTCCCAGACTTCTGGCATGATCCTGGACTTCATCAAGCTGTTTTTCAAGTTGCCATTGGACAAATTTGTAAAAAAGGATCTCTTGCCAGTGTTCTTTTTGAAATTGTCGCACTGCTTCCGTATCAGGCCGTTGGTATTCCAAAGGCCATTGTGGCCAGGTCCAGACTTCTGGACGGCTGGAGCGTACGGCTGAATCTATAGCGCAAAAGGTTGCATAATTGCCCAGCAGGAGGCCTTCCGTCTCTATATATTTCTGTAGCTCCTTCCCCCGGCCACTCTTATGGTCCCCCTTATTCCAGTGATTACGAAGAAAGGTTTGGAAAACTTGCATAAGCGCTCTGTGCTTAAGGTCAGCCACCTCTTCATATTGCACCGTCTCTGAAGCTCTGACCTCAGACAGCAAGCGCTGAGTCTGGGATGCGCTGACCAGGTTCCGGGCCTCTGGTGAATCTTGATAGTCCTCCATAGCGGGAATATCGAGGTAGATGAAATTGCGGTAGAATCGACTTGTGGGAAGATAAGGGCTGGTGTTGAATGGCTTTCGGTTAAAGGTGCCATGAAGCGGATTCAAACCGACGATGCTGGCTTGCAGATCCTCGGCAGCCCAGGTCAGAATTTCTTTCAAGTCGCCGAGGTCACCGATGCCCCAATTCCTTTTGGATCGGACACCGTAAAGGCTTATGGCAACGCCAGCGACTCGTCCGCCATCCTGCAATGCCGGCGGGATATAGGCCTTGTCAGGGCATATTGCAACACATACACTCTGGGACCACTGCTGACCTCCCGCGTCTACCGACAAGTGAAACCTATAGTATCCCAAGGTCTGAAGTTGCGGAAATGGCAGGCTCCAGAATTCGTATACTCTGTCCTCAACACGTCTTGTCTCACAAAGAACCAAGTCATCGGAAGTAAAAGCATATCGATGAACCCCGCCGTGTTCATCTGTGACTTGAAGGGCAGCCTCAAGATTCACAGTTGCGGGGCCTGCTAAAGCCCCTTGGCTCTTGCGGGGTATTTGAAACACAAGCTCGCTTGGCGGATTCGAGAGACTGACCACGATGCTGGGATCTGTCATGTATGACCATTGGCTCTCCTGCCTCGCATGCCACGCCTCAACTGCCCGAGTCTCGGTATCAACCTCGACCCCCAAACCCTTAAGTATGTTCAGTTTGTTGCCTAATGAGGTTCGATGGACTCGACCCCAGGTATCCGTATATTCGGGCTCGATGCCGTAAGATCCAGCCAACTCGTCAATGATTTGTTCGTATGATGGTTTGGACAAGCCGTTTTCCACGGAGGTAAAGAATTTGAACTGTAACAGCGAGTGTATGCCCCGTCCCGATTTCATCGGCACCGCGGGAAGAGCTTCAATCTAACTCTCATGTTTTCCGGTGATGAGCAGGGCCGGTGCGAACGGCGCATGATTTTGGTAGCTATCAATTACTAACAAGGGATATCAATTAACGCTCACACCGTCAACCAAGAAACTCACGCCTTGACCTTGACATCTGTCGAAGTGTCCGCATATTCTAACCTCAAAATAACGATTGACGAGGATTTGCCTAACATGTTGATAAAGTTGTTCCTGGCGTTTACGCTCATTCCCTTCTGTGAAATCTATCTACTGATAAAGATCGGAAATTATTTGGGGGCGTTCAACACTATTCTTGTTGTCATTACAACGGGGTTTATAGGCGCATATCTGGCCAGGCTTCAGGGAATCAAAACCATGATGAGAGTCAGAGAAAGTCTGAACCGTGGAGAGCTGCCAGCAGAGGAAATGTTGGATGCACTCTTGATCTTTGTTGCCGGTATCGTGCTGCTCACTCCCGGATTCATCACCGATGTAGCAGGTATAATTATCCTCATACCTAATACAAGGGCATGGTTTAAACGCTGGCTGCGCAGAAAATTTGATCAGTGGATCTCAGAAAACAGGTCCAACATGATCGTTTTTTGAGAATCACTCCAGGTAATGTTCCCGGCAAAGAATGGCCGATGGGGTTACGAAAGACTAGAAGCCGTCTCAAAAAGGTGAATCAGGGTTCAGGGCCCCGCCTGACGGCGGGACTTCGGACCTATTTATAAGATAGAGGTTCTCAGCAAACGCGGCACGGTCCTCCGTCGCTAAAAGAGCTATGGCGGGATAGGCGAAAAAGCGGAGCATACACGGTAGTATGTGAGTCCCGCCACAAAGGCGGGAAGCCGACACCCAACGCCGCCATGGGGCCTTAGACGCTTTTTTGAGATGGCTTCTATAATTGTTGGACTGCAGGGCCTATCACAAGTAGTGAAAGGCAAAGAGCTGGTTCATGTAATACCTTAAGGAGTTCGAGGTTCGTCCTGTACGGTGGGCCTTATCTACCTTCACACCCTTCCCAGATCGTCTCCATATCCTCGGCAGAGGCGGAGTTTAATGTGCGACCCTCTTTCCTCAAGTTTTGTTTAAGGGCCTCAAATCGTTTTATGAATTTCATGATGGTCGCTATTAGGGCAGTCTCAGGATGAACCTGTATGGACCTACCCAGATTCACCACGGCGAAGAGAAGATCTCCTAGCTCTTTCGCTGCTTTTTCAGAATTCCCTTCTTCTATAGAAACCTTCAACTCTGTCAGCACCTCATCTAACTTCTTGAGAAGACTCTGAACGTCTGGAGAGTTGCATCCGAGTTTGGCCGCCGCACGTTCACCGATACGATAGGCTCGCATCAAAGCTGGCAGATTCTGCGGGACTGAATCGAGATAGGCGTGTTGGACTGGGTCTTTGTCTTTGGTCTCGGTCATCTTGATTTCGTGCCATCTTTGTCTAACCTCGTCTGAGCTGGACACCTGCGCCTTTGCGAACACATGTGGATGACGTCGAATCATTTTCGCGGTAATCGTATCCACCACCGCTTCCATGTTGAAATTCCCTTCCTCCTCAAAAATTCGTGTCAGAAAAACGATGTGAAAGAGAAGGTCTCCCAATTCATCACGCACGTCTCCGTAGTTACCCGAGTCAACGGCTTCAAGAACCTCATAAGCCTCTTCCAGCAGATAGGCCTTGATTTGGCCTGGTGTCTGCTCACGGTCCCACGGGCAACCGTCTTCGCTTCGCAGAATCTCGACCAACGCAATAAGACCTTCAAAGCCGGCAGGCAGCGAAACTATAGGTTTTTCCAAGCTTCCCTCAATGCCTTGACGTTATCGCCAAATTTTTTCTTCATTTCCGTTGGCACGACGGCGACCATCTGTTCGGAGATAATGCTTACATAGGGTGCCAGGAGAGAATCCCTGATGACAGGGGATTTCTGGGGAAGAAAGGTCGTAAGGGGAACCAGCAGAACGGACACAATAAGTATGGCCTTCACAAGGCCAAAGGTGCCACCGAGGACGCGGTCGGCCCAGCCCAGAGTAACGGCCTTGAATACGCGTTTAAGAATGACGCCCACCAGTCCCACGGCAAGATACAGGACTGTGAAAGCCAAAAAGAAGCTGACGATATTCAAGAAGGACTTGTTGACGATGAAACGAGAGAGGAGGTGTGCCACAATCGGATAATAGCTGAAAGCGACAAAGAAACCGACAAAAACGCCGACAATGGAGGTCAGTTCCTTAATAATTCCCCTGAAAATGCCGCGAATAAGGCAAAACCCAACAATAACGGCAATCAGGATATCAAGAATATTCATGGATGTCTGCGTTTTTATTAAGATTTCAACTTGTCGACGCTGTAACAAATGGCCCCTTTCAAGTCAAGGGATTTTTCCATCAAAGCAAGGAGCGACCCCGCCTTGCTTTTGTAGTTTGCAAAAGTGTTCCAACGTGTTATACGTGCAACCCTCACCATGAAGACACGGACAGTTCCTCTCCAGCCGGAAACTGCTGATTCCCAGGGCCTCAAGATTACCTTTAGCGACAATCTTGCGGCAAAAAGCCTGTTTGGCGAACGAAATCAGCATATCCAGCAGATAGCAGACGCCCTAGATATCAAGATCCACGTTAGGGGCAATGCCGTGAGTGTCCACGGGGATGCAATCACTACACAGCTTGTCGAGAAGCTCCTTAAAGAACTGTATGGCATGGTTGAGGAAGGGTATCCGATTTACGAAAATGATATTGACTATGCCATCCGCATACTGAGCAGTGATGATAGCGTCAAGCTGAAAGATATTTTCCTGGATACCGTCTACATCACCTCTAAGAAGCAGCCTATTACACCCAAGGGTCTGTCACAAAAGAAATATATTGACGCTATCCGGAAGTTTGACATCGTCTTTGGTATCGGTCCTGCCGGCACCGGCAAGACCTACTTGGCCATGGCCATGGCAGTTTCTTTGCTTGCAAAAGGTCATGTCAATCGCATTGTCCTAACCCGTCCCGCTGTAGAGGCTGGGGAGAGACTGGGCTTTCTGCCTGGAGACCTTTACGAGAAAGTCAATCCGTATTTGAGACCGCTTTACGATGCCCTCCACGACATGATGCGCTATGAGAAGGCCTCTCGACTCATTGAGCAAGGTGCCATAGAAGTGGCCCCACTGGCGTTTATGAGAGGCAGGACCCTCAATGACTCCTTTGTTATCCTGGATGAAGCCCAAAACACTACCTCAGAACAGATGAAGATGTTCTTGACACGCCTCGGATTCAGTTCAAAGGCAGTTATTACCGGTGATATCACCCAGACTGACTTGCCCGACGGCAAGGTTTCAGGTCTTGTTCAGGCACAATCTATCTTGCAGAATATCGATGGGATACGCTTTGTACTCTTCTCTAAGAAGGACGTGGTCCGACACCGATTGGTCCAAGATATTATCAAGGCTTATGAAGACCTTGAGGAGCAACAAACGGCGGATCGATCACGGTAATCGGGCGAAAATGAAATGAAGCATATGAGTCAGAGTGAAAAGAGGAAAGAGAGCAGTGTGGCCTTTTTTGAACGGACCCACCATCGTTCAGAAACCATGTTGTTTCTGTTGTTTGGGACAAGTCTTCTTATTGCTCTGCTCCTCTTTCCCAATCTCTTGGTGACTGTTCCACGGTATCAGGCTGGTGATGTGGTCCAAAAGGACATCAAATCGCCAAAGGACTTTCTGATTGAGGACAAAGAGGCCACTCAAACCAAGCGGGAAGAGGCTGCCCAATCAGCACTGAGCATTTATGATCTTGACGATGGCCTGTCGGCCAAGCTTGCCAACAGTATTGCACAGGCTTTTGAAAATATGAGAAACCTTGCCTCGGGAGGCAAGCCTGGTGTCACCGGCCAAGAACAACCTAGCAACGGGAAGGATCATGCAACACCAACTGGTGCCAACGCGCCAGTTTTTGAACCCGTTTCGCCTCATGATTTGATCTGGAAAGAAAAAGAGAATTTTGAAAACATGCTGGGCATCCAAATCAGCAGTGACGCATACAAGATATTAGAAAAGGAAAACTTCTCTGAAGCCATTCCAGAACAGATTAGCCAGTTACTTCGGACCGCGCTTCAGAATGGGATCGTGGCTAACAAACAACTTTTGTTCCAGGAACGGGACAAAGGGGTTGTGGTTCGCAGACTCTCATCAAAAGAAGAGCTTTCCGTTGGCAAACTGCAGAAGTTTTACAGCCTTGACGAGGCCCAGGTAGCCATAGCTAGCACTGGAAGGGAAGTGATCAAGGATGTCAGCTATTCGGTCCGTAAGCTGATAGTAGATATGGCACAGCGTTTGACTCAACCCAACCTTACACTTAACAGAAGGGAAACTGAAGAACGCAGAGAAACGGGGGTTGCAGAAGTCAAAGCAGTGTTAACCCAAGTCAAACAAGGAGAGATGCTCTTACGGGAAGGGGAAAAAGTAACAGAAAACGATATAGTCAAGTTAAACGCGCTAGAATCTGAAACCAGAAGCGGGCAGTTGTTTACAAGCGGTGTAGGCTTTGTGCTCCTTGCCATGATGTTCTTTGTTATCTCCTTCGATGTTAATCTTAAGGTGTACGGCGCACCGGCCATAAACAACAGAGACTTGCTGTTCTTATGCCTAATGCTCATCATTTTGTTCTTCTTGAGCGAAGTGTCAGCCTCCCTGGCAACCAGTATCGCAGGAAGCACCCCTTATTCAATAGAAGCTTCTTCTCTCTTATACGCCATACCTGTCGCAACCGGTTCCATGACCGTGTGCCTGTTTATGGGACTACGTATAGCGCTCCCCTTTTCGCTGGCCATGGCGTTCGTCGTGGCCTTTCTATTCGAAAACCCATTCGATATGTTTCTGTTTTTCCTGCTAAGCAGCATCGTGGGGTCCTATTGGGTCCGGACCTGCAAGGAACGTGGCACCTTGATCAAAGCTGCCCTGAAGGTGGGACTGGTCAACATGCTGGTGGTGACTGGACTGCACATGTTTAAGGGGTCTGGGCTTGATTTGAACCTTGTTTGGGACTGGACGTTCAGCTTTGCAGGTGGTGTCACTTCAGGTATCTTGGCAACTGGATTTGCTCCTGTCGTAGAAATGATGTTTGGCTATACAACAGACATCAAGCTATTGGAGTTGGCCAATTTAGAGCGTCCTATCCTCCGAAAGCTCATGCTTGAGGCTCCCGGAACTTATCACCACTCCGTCGTTGTGGGCAGTCTTGTGGAGGCCGCCGCGGATGCTGTTGGCGCCAACCCGCTCTTGGCCAAGGCGAGTGGATATTACCACGATGTCGGTAAGGTCAGGAAGCCCCTTTATTTTATCGAAAACCAGGTCGGAGGCGAAAACAAACACGACAAACTGGCGCCATCTATGTCGAGCCTGATACTTATCGCCCATGTGAAAGATGGTGTGGAGATAGCCAAAAATCATAAGCTTGGAAGAGCCATTGTCGATATCATTCAACAGCATCATGGTACCAGCCTAATCAGCTATTTCTACGAAAAGGCCAGACAGCTAAAAGGCGAGGATGCTGTAAACATGGAGCATTTCAGACATCCGGGTCCCAAGCCACAGACCAAAGAGGCTGGCCTTGTCCTAATGGCCGACGCAGTGGAAGCGGCTTCCAGGTCTCTTGAAAACCCTACACCGGCCCGCATCAAGGGACTTGTTCAAAAAATCATTAACAATTTGTTCCTAGATGGGCAGCTGGACGAGTGCGAACTTACTCTAAGAGATCTCCATGAAATAGCCAGGAGTTTTAACAAACTTCTAACCGGTATCCACCATCACCGAATCGAGTATCCGGATGGGGAGGCCCGAGTCGACACTGGGACCAACAGACTAAATGGAAATTCTGATAGAAGACAGGCAGGATCGTCACAGGATGGCGCACAAGAAGATCCAGAGGACGGCAAAGGCAATCTTAAACGCCTTGGAATGTCCTGAGGGAGAGTTGTCCATCCTTATTGTGGACGATGCGGAAATAGCCAGGATCAACAAGACATACTTGGGCCGGTCCGGCCCCACCAACGTAATTGCATTTCCTATGACAGAGGGCCAGTTTGGAGACATCAACCCTAACCTCTTAGGAGATGTTGTCATATCCCTCGACACAGCGGCCCGCGAGGCACGAGATGGTTGTGTGTCTCTTGAATCACGATTTGATCAGCTTCTGATTCACGGGATCTTGCACCTTTTTGGATTCGATCATGAGCAAACCGAACAGGATAGTGAAATGACGGTCAAAGAGGAACAATTGCTGAAATTGTTGTAACGCGGTCAGAGAATTATCCTTATCTTTATAGGACGCAGGGTTGAGAGGTGTAGTGCTATGCCAGGTTTAGCAGTTAACGTTGATCATATAGCTACTCTCAGAGAAGCTAGAAAAATAAATATTCCGGACCCCGTAACAGCTGCGGCGATGGTAGAGTTGGCAGGCGCAGACGGCGTAGTTGTCCAT
>JBEQLC010000050.1:0-9678 GCA_040326175.1 Desulfobacteria bacterium
CCTTTCCTGCTCCCTGGCAAACAGGGCATAAGGGTTGGCGGGTCCGTGCCCGCTGCCCAGGGGGAGTCCAAACCGAACGGCAGCATGGATGAGATCCTTGGCCTTTTCCACGGCCTCCATCACATCAAGCTCCAGGGCAAGGTATGTAGCAATGGCAGCAGAGTATACACAACCCGTGCCGTGCGTATGGGGTGTGTCAATGCGGACCCTGGAAAATTCAAAGAACTCTTCCCCGTCATAAAGGTAATCTGTAGCCGGGCCAGCCAGGTGCCCGCCTTTGATCAAAACGTATCGTGCCCCCATGGCGTGTATGGTGCGCGCTGCCTCATGAATATCCCCTTGAGTCGTGATCGATCTTCCGGAAAGAACTTCTGCCTCGGGAATGTTAGGCGTAACCACAAGGGCCATGGGAATGAGACGGGAAACAAGAGTCTCCCTGGCCTCCTGAACGAGCAGAACATCTCCCCCCTTTGCCACCATCACCGGATCAACCACCAGTATCTCCACACCGTGAGCCGACAGTCTATCGGCAACCAGCTCAATGGTATTTGCATTGAAGAGCATGCCGGTTTTCACAGCGTCCGCACCGATGTCTGAGAGGACTGCGTCGAGTTGTTGTCCGATGAACTCCACAGGCACAGGATGTATCCCATCAACGCCTACTGTATTTTGTGCTGTAAGGGCTGTTAGTACGCTCATACCAAAGCCCCCAACAAGCGTAATTGTCTTGAGATCCGCCTGAATTCCGGCTCCCCCTCCCGAGTCTGAACCGGCAATGGTGAGAATACGCTTCATTCGGTCTCCTGGTAATCGTCCAAGTTAATGCCGAAAAGTGGCAGTTGGGTCAACCCTCTACGACAGCCCAAACTTGGATTTCAGCCTACCGGCATACAAGGATAGTGTCAATAAAAATAAAGCTTTAGCTTGACTTTCCTGGCCACATCTCCTAATGTCGCCGCATGGGAGCAGGCCAGTCCATCAAGAACTTTTTTAAGGGGCTCTTTAAGGTCAACGCGGCGACGATCACCATTTGCATCGTCTTGCTAGGAATTTTGGCCTATCAGCGTGTTCCTTTCCTGGACCTCATGGAATTAAAGACGGTTGACCTGAGATTCCTGTCGCGAGGCCCAGTGACCCCCGGGCCTGAAGTGGTTCTGGCGGTAGTTGATGAAAAGAGCTTGGTGGAGCAAGGAAAATGGATCTGGCCTAGGTCGAAATTTGCTCAAATGGTCCGTGTACTGTCTGACAGCGGTGCCAAGGTCATCGCCTTTGACGTGGGCTTCCTGGAGCCTGACAAGAACAGTATTCTTGAGGTGGTGACCAATTTTGAAGATGTGGTGAACAGCCTTGGCATAGAAGATGACAAGCTGGATGCCCATCTTGAGGAGGCCAGACATCGGGCCGATAACGACCTCGTCTTTGCTGAAGCCATAAAAGAGTCAAAAGCCAAGGTGGTGCTGGGATACTTTCATCAGATGAGCACGGAAGGCCTTGAGTACCTGGATGAAGAGACTGTTGGAGTACAAATCGACAACGCTCGAGCATCACGCTACTCAATGATTCGCTATACATCAGATCAAGCCCAGAGAGTGCAACTCCTGGAGGCCTTTATGCCTCAGTCGAACATAGGGATCCTTGCTGGCTCCACACGATATTCCGGCTATTTCAACATGTTTCCTGATCAGGATGGCGGTGTCCGATGGGTCCCCTTGGTGGTCCGTTGTCGGGAACACCTCTATGCTCCCCTTTCAATGCAGACCCTTCGGGCCTATACGGGTCGTTCCCCCACAGTAGTGATAGCTGAGTACGGGGTTGAAAAGATAAAAATCGGGAAACTGGAAGTACCCACGGATGAAGATGGCCGCATTCTGGTCAACTATCGTGGAGCAGGGAAGACCTTTCCGCACATCTCTATCACCGATATCCTCCACAATAGAGTCCCCCCGGAAACTTTCAAGGACAAGATAGTCCTGGTCGGTGCCACCGCGATCGGTATATACGATATGCGTGTTACACCTTTCTCTAACGTATACCCGGGTCTTGAGATCCACGCAAATGTTGTTGACAATATCCTCCAACAGAGTTTTCTCCAGCGCCCCAACTGGGCACGCCTCTTTGACCTGGCAGCGATAGTCTTCATCGGCCTCAGCCTCGGGTTGCTGCTTCCGCGTCTCCGGGCCTTACCCGGGACAGCCGTGGCCATTGGACTGTTTGTCGCGTATATACTCCTGTGTCAGTATCTGTTCAGTAACCTGGGGGCATGGCTCAACATCGTTTATCCCGCGGGGGAGAGGAGGACCGGCCTCAACTGAAGATGCGGATCGGTCTCAGCACGGGATCGGCTGTTGTCGGCAATATGGGGTCGAAGAACCGAATGGATTATACAATGATGGGAGATACCGTCAACACGGCGGCAAGACTGGAAGGCGTCAACAAGGTTTATGAAACCTTTACAATGATCAGCGATTCGACTTACATCCCAGCTAAGCAGGGAATCTTTGTCAGGGAATTGGACACCGTCAATGTGGTGGGAAAGGGAGAACCCGTGGTGGTCTATGAACTGCTAGGCTATCCTGGAGAAATCGACGGCGAGCTCAGATCGGTCGTGGAGCGATACACCCTGGGGCTGCGCGCCTACAGAAACCAGATCTGGGATGAGGCTATCAGCCATTTCTCTTCAGCCCTGTCCCTTGATCCAACAGATGGACCAAGTCAAGTCATGCTGGACCGCTGCAAAGACTATAAGGTCACACCGCCCGGAACGGATTGGGACGGGGCTTTTACTATGGTCACAAAGTAGCATGGAAGCAAAACGCCCAAAACTCAGCTTTTCAGTCAGTCCCTCTTCCCCGAATGGTAAGTGATTGCGGATGGTCATAAAAACTAAAGAAAACGGCAGGGACCCAAAAGATGCAGCAGGGATAAAACCCTTCAAGTTAGTTAAGTATTTTACCTTTACCAGTCTTGTTGTGATCCTTTTGGGATCTTTGATCCTGTCCATGGTGATTGCCCGCAGGGCAGAGACCGTACTCTTGAAAAAGAGCGAAGACTATGCCCTGCTGATGGCAGAAAACCTCAACCATCAGGTCTTCCTCCAGTTCATTGTTCCTGCGGCCCTTCAGTTCGGCCAGGTCATCCAACTGCGGAACAAGGTCCTTTTTGACCGCCTTGACCAGGTGGTCAGAAATACACTGCACAGCTTTAGTGTAGAGACGGTCAACATCTTTGACAAAAATGAGAATGTGATCTTCTACAGCTTTGACAAAGAACTCTTGGGAAGAACAGGGCTCGGCGGGATAGACTATCAGCAAGCCCTCCTTGGTAAATCACGTTCCAAGCTGATTCGGAGGGGAGGATTCTGGGATATCCTGTTCGGGGCCCCGAGTGAGTGCAAGCTGAGAACATATGTGTCTCTGAGGGCTGAAAGGCCGCTGTCAAACATCGAGGGGCCTATCCTCGGGGTATTCGAGATTGTTCAGGACCTGTCCGAGGATTACCAGACAATCACAGATTTTAAGTACAGGATTATTATTACCTCGGCAGTCATTATGGGCCTTCTCTTCTTTGTCCTTCGACTTGTGGTCAAGCGTGGTGAACAGATCATCGAAAAGCGGGCTCGGGAGCGACTCCTTCTGAAGGAAAAGCTGGGCGATGCCCAGCGGTTAGCAAGCCTTGGCGAAATGGTGGCAGGCATCTCCCATGAAATCCGTAACCCCTTGGGGATTATCAGCAGTACCGCAGAACTCATGAAACAGAAGCTGTCGAGTTCCGGCCCTGAAGTCGAGCTTGCAGATGTTGTCGTTCAGGAGGCCAACCGCCTGAACAGCATTGTAACCGATTTTCTGGATTTTGCCCGGCCCCAAGCACCCAACTTCATGCCCTGCAAGGTCGACGAGGTCATAGAGAAAAACCTTACCTTCCTTGCTCCGGAAATCAACAAGAATGGTCACCGGATCCATAAACGGTTTTCCACCGACATCCCGGAGACAGAAGCTGATCCCGGGCTGCTGTATCAGGCCTTCTTGAATATCCTGATAAATGCTATGCAGGCGATGCCGGAAGGCGGCGACGTATACATCGAGTTGGCTGCCCATAAACACACCCTGACCATTCTTTTCGCCGATGAGGGGTCCGGGATTCCGGATGAAACCCTGAACAGGATTTGGGAACCTTTCTTTACCTCAAAGGACAAAGGAAGTGGCCTTGGACTTCCAATCGTCAAGAAGATCATAGAGGGACACGGCGGTATTATCGAACTTGACAATGGTCCGGAAAAAGGGGTTCACGTAACGGTAACCCTTCCGGTGGATCGCGATTCTTGGGCTCCAACGGGAACAGACTAATGGAAACTATCCTCATTGTGGATGACGAAAAAAACTACCTTGTGGTTCTGAGTTCGTTTCTGTCAGGGGAGGGATATGAACCAATAACAGCCGACAACGCCCAACAAGCCCTTGATATTGTGGAGAGCACAGACCTTGACCTGGTCCTTACAGACATGAAGATGCCTTCCATGGACGGGACGGAACTTCTCAAGCGCATCAAGGGAAAGAGCCCTGATCTGCCAGTGGTCATGATGACAGCATACGGAACGGTAGAAAAGGCCGTTGAGGCCATGCAGTTGGGAGCCTTTAACTTCATTCTGAAGCCTTTTCAGAATGAAACGCTCAAACAGATAATACGCAATGCGGTCAGTACTTATTCGGTCTTGAAAGAAAACCGTCGGCTTGTAGAGGCCCTGGAAAACCGCTATCGCTTTGACAATATCATCGGTAAGAGCAAGCCCATGCTCGCTGTATTTGACATCATCCAGAAGGTAGCCCATACCAAGGCAACGGTGCTGATCACCGGTGAGAGCGGCAGCGGAAAGGAACTGATCGCCAAGGCTATTCATTTCAACAGCGCTCGCCGCAACAAGCCTTTTGTGGCAATCAGTTGTGCGGCTCTCTCGGAGACTCTCTTAGAAAGTGAGCTTTTCGGTCACGAGAGGGGGGCCTTCACAGGGGCCGCTGCCATGCGGAAGGGACGATTTGAATTGGCGGATGGAGGCACCTTGTTTCTAGATGAGATTGGGGACGTGCCGACTTCCGTACAGGTAAAACTCCTGCGTGTCCTTGAAGAGATGACCTTTGAACGGGTTGGCGGCACCAGAACCATTGCTGCTGATATCCGCCTAATTGCAGCAACCAACAAGGACCTGAGGGACGAGGTGGAACAGCGGCGTTTCCGAGAAGACCTCTATTTTCGCCTGAACGTAGTTCACATTACACTCCCTCCCCTCAGAGAGCGGTCAGAAGACATCCCTCTTTTGGCAACGTACTTTGTGAACAAGTATGCCGAGGAAACGAACAGGGGACAAATGACCATTTCCTCTGAAGCCATGCGTTTTTTTTGTCATCATCGCTGGCCCGGGAATGTGCGGCAGTTTGAGCATGCCATTGAACGGGCTGTGCTTTTAAGTGAGGGCATCGAAATCGGCCTGGACGACCTGCCCAAGGATCTTATGGGCTTTGCAGATCTTGAGATTCCAATAGACTGGGAAGACCTGTCCAACCTTCCTGCAACCCTTGACGGCATAGAGAAGCGGCTTATCCAGAAAGCCCTTTCCATGTCGAATAATATTCAGGCTCGTGCGGCCAAGCTTCTCGGCGTTACGCCTTCCAACCTCCAGTATCGCCTGAAGAAGCACAACCTATAGTGACCGGCGTGCTCCCCGCGCACGAAGTGCTGCTGCCAGGCAGAACCCCCGCCCGGAAGGGCGCGGAGGCTTCACTATTGTATAGGGGTGCCTATGACCTTACCATTATAGCTGTGATTTCATGCGGTTAGGCCGCAGGAAGCGGGGCGTTGAATTCGGCATACAAAAATTTGAATATTGCCGCATCGTCTATGATATCAACTTGTTAAGCCATACCGGAGCGCTTCGCATAAAGATTTTGCGTTTCGGGGCATATTGTACGATATCAACTATTTAAACGTCATTCCAGCGCGGTGCATACAAAAATTTGTATGAATTAACGGGCGTTGAGGGGGATCAAATGGCAAGTTATTGGAGAGGCTACAGTCCGGTCATGTCGAGCTGTCAGAAATTTTGCAGCATAGTATTCGCAACAAAATGAACCCGTTGGAGCCAATTACGTCTTGCCGCAGGACGCCGGCTAACATGAAATCTCCCCTCAAATATCACAGTTTAACATATTGGCATTGTTGTTGCAGTTCCTACAAAGCAAGATAGCTGAGGAAGAAATTTCTTCATCGGCTTTCCTCCTGTTAAAGGCTAATCGCAATTTTGCGGTTAGCCTTTTCATATGAACACCGCCCCCTTTCCCTCGGCAATGGCCCAAATTGAAAAAGGCCGCCGGATTAGGCAGCCTTTTTGCTCTGTGGTGTTGAGTTATGTAACGAGACCTTTGCACATAGATTAGAAGCAATGGAGTCTCTGTCATTGCCCCGGGTAAGACACGAGACCAATGACTCGATCTGCAACAGCGAGTTCACTCTCCGCCCCTATTTATCGGGACTTCATGGAGCTTCAATACTCCGATTGGGGCAAAACTCCCAGTTTCAAGGGAGGGTATTCGTTACTCAATATTTCCAAGCGGCCTGGCAAATGTGAAGGTGGCAGGGTCCGCGACCAGTTTTCCGAACGCGTCCCCGGTGCTCCCGGTAATCACAGTAAAGGGAAGTGAGGCAACAAAGAAAACCACGCCTACGCCGGTTGCCGCAATCCCCAGCGGTCTGAGAAATACGACGTCTGCCATCATGCTTTCCGCGCTGGCCTCATCTTCCATCATCTGGCCCTGTGCAAAGGCCGAAAACCCTGCGGTTGTAAAGACCAGACACGCCACCATGACAATAACCAGCGATCTTTTTGTCCATGTGTGCATAATGCTACCCTCCTTAGCTAGTTTCCATCCATAAATGGCCCTTTTCCCGATGAGCGGCGTTCTCCGCGGGTTTCCGTCTGCGGAGTACGATCTGTACGCCTCGACGAAAACCCTTGTGCGGCCTTGCTCATCAGAAAAATTCCTCATTTATGAATTGGAAACTTACCCGGTGCCCAACACTTGTTACGTTATTTGTGGATAGGCAATTGCTAGTCGGTTCCTGCTTCGACAACCCATTGAAATGCTGCAGCCACCGGATTGCCTGTCCCGATTCGTCGGGACTGCAGGGAGCTTCAATCTGTCTCTAACAGATCCAATATATTGGAATATATCACAGAATCGTCTAACTATGCAAGTTTTTTCGTATATTGGCACACTTCTCGAAACTTCAGGTCATTCTGATGGGGTCTAACAACTCCTCCAATTGTGTTTCGGGTAACACCTTTTGCTCCATGGCTACGCTCCGCACAGTCTTTCCCGTTCTGTAGGCTTCCTGGGCAATTTCTGCAGCCTTTTCATATCCTATGACAGGAACGAGCCCTGTACTCATGGCCAGGCTGTTCTCTAAAAAGGCCCTGCACCTCTCCTCGTTGGCCGTGATCCCATCAATGCATTTTTCAGCAAAGAGTTTTGCCGCAGCGCTTACCAGTCGAATCGACTCCAGCAAATTGTGGATCACAACAGGCAGCATGCCGCTCAGCTCGAAATTGCCTATTTGACCACCGATGGTCACCGTTGTGTCGTTTCCGATAACGTGAGCAGCAACCTGAATGACTGACTCTGGAATCACAGGATTCACTTTTCCCGGCATCATAGATGAGCCCGGCTGAAGGGGTGGGACATTGATTTCTCCAATTCCACATCTCGGACCTGACGAGAGCCAACGGATGTTGTTCGCAATTTTCATCAGGCTGACCCCGACTGTCTTCAAGGCTCCGCTTGTCTCCACGGCGGCCTCGTGGTTGGCCTGCGCCTCAAAATGATTCCTGGTTTCTCTGAACGGCCACCCCGTCTCCTGCGAGATCAAAGCGATGACCCTTGAGGCAAATTCCGGGTGGGTATTTAGGCCTGTCCCAACTGCTGTGCCACCCAGCGCAAGTCTTGAAAGGGAGTCCCTGACGTTTTTGATTCTCCTAATGCCAATTCTGACCTGTTCTGCATAACCGCTAAACTCCTGGCCCAGCCGGATGGGCACGGCATCCTGGAGATGGGTTCGACCGATCTTGACAACGTGGTGAAATTCCTTTGATTTCTTGCGGAGTGATTTGTGCAGTACTTCCTGTGCTGGAAGAAGGTCCTCGTTGATAGAGGTTAGGGCGGCAATATGGAAAGCCGTTGGAATTACATCATTACTCGACTGGCCAATGTTTATATGGTCGTTGGGATGCACGGGATGTTTGCTTTTTTTCTTGCCCGTCATAAGCTCATTGGTTCGTGCTGCAATCACCTCATTTGCATTCATGTTCGTGGAGGTACCCGAACCTGTCTGAAAAACGTCGACCACAAATTGCTCGTCCATCTTCCCCACTACCACCTCATCAGCGGCCGCCATGACGGCTTTGGCAATCTTAGGGTCCAGAAGCCCTAATTCTTTATTCGTCTGAGCCGCATATTTCTTTATAATGCCTATCGCCTTGATGAAAACCCGCGGCAACCTGAGACCGCTGACGGGGAAGTTGTCCACAGCACGTTGGGTCTCAGCACCATAGTAAACATGGGCAGGGACACGCACTTCTCCCATGGTATCTTTTTCGATCCTGAACTTGACGTCTTGAGTCGCCATGATCATCCCTCCTCTTTGAAGGCGATTTCTTTTGCACCATCCATCGTGATAATGAAGCACAACGCCGCAGATGGACTTTTTACGAAACCCTCAAACCTACTTGCCAAGTATAGGGTAGTAACTATAGTGTCAAGGTAAAACACGGCTTTCGTGTTACAGCCGGTTGCACTTGACCCATGAGGTGGCATCTAATATGGTTAACCTTAATGTTGCATAAACCCTAACGTTGCAAAAGCCGAGGATGCCGCAGATCCAAGGCGTTGAGGGTGCACTGCAACAGCGAGCGCATTCCCCGGCCCGATTCATCGGGACCGAGGGATTAGCGAGCGAATCTGAAAATGTTACAGTTCCTTACAATGGAAGCTTCTCTGCAGCGTGCTGCAGAGAACTTCAACCTGTAGTCATTTACCGCGAACCCTCAACAACCCACCAAAGGCGGACAAGCGCAGGAGATGTGGTATCATCGGCTTTCCCAACGGGTAAACAACGTGGCTATTTTTCTCTCTTTCTGGCTGTCACTCCCGGTTAATTCGTGATTCACCGGGAATACAGTTCACAACTGCCTGATATTACATTAGGTTTGGCGTTCTGTGCCATGTTGTTTATGCAACATTGGGGTAAACAACACGCCCGAGATGTTTAATAAGCTATAATGGCAGCCAGTGGCAACGGTTCTTGGGTTTGTCAGGAAAATCATTCCCCTGACACGGTCGTTCAATGCTTATTTCGGCCTGTTGTTTACCCTGGCACACAATCGGAGAATGCTTTGTCAGATCTGAACTGTGAAATACCGGAATATAATCCGCCTTCAGAGAAGATCAGGGCCGTCCTTGAGAACTGCAAGAGAGTGGCCATTGTGGGCTTGTCCCCCAAACCGGAAAGAGACAGCCACAAGGTGGCCAGGTACCTGAAAGAGAATCATTACGAGATCGTGCCGGTCAATCCAGGCCAAAAAGAGATACTGGGTGAGAGATGCTATCCCAATCTGAAGGCAATTCCCTTTACTGT
>JBEQLC010000051.1:0-9563 GCA_040326175.1 Desulfobacteria bacterium
CTACAGGACGTTTCCGTACAAACACAGGGTGGGCAATCCCGGGGGCTACTCAGAGCTTTTTGTACTCGTAGCTCCTGGTCGCTTTAAGTTGCAACGGCCTTTTCGTTACGGGTTTGACAGATAACAACAGGAAGACAGCCATTGAACGCAAGATGTTGGGTTTGGTTCCCACAGCTCAGAATTAGAGAGTGCTTCCCATTACCTCTATTTCAGGAAATGTCAAGATATGAAAACCATATCGAAACCGGATCGGGAACAAAAGACGAGCTTTTCAAGGTGTGTCCCGACTCAAGACATCTTTACATGATCTTAAAATCTGGGATAGTGAAGATATGAGCTGTCCGTGTCCAAGCTCACGTCTGGTGAAGGATTTACGATTGCAGGGCCAGATCTATGGACGTCCCCGTGTGTTTGACAAACCCATGAGGTCTTTGAGCAGGGTTTGGGGTATTGTCGGAAGGGGAGTTTTCACTTCAAACGGGGCAGGTCACTGGAAGGTAACTTTCTGCAATGATAACCGATTGAAATATTACGAAATGATAACAATATCGAAATTTGTCCCATTACACGATCGCATGTAGAACTCCTATTAGATCAAATCTTCAGCCAGATATTGACCTACCAGACCCTTGTAATCCCATAACTCCAGTTATCTCAAAAAGAACCGGACCGGCGCCATAACCCACTGTACGGTTCTTTTCCCGTTCCTTGTGCCGGGGAAAAAGCTCCACTCCTTTACCGACTTCAGAGCGGCCTTGTCCAACACCTCAAAACCTGATGAAGCGGCAATCTCGATTTGCCCCACCTTGCCGCTTTCAAGGACCTCGACCCGAAGAACCGTCCTCCCCTCATATCCTCTTCTCCTTGCGACACTTGGATAGTGAGGCAGCGGGTTCTCTTTGTATTTCGGCCTCGCATCTACGATAACGTCATCTCCTGACCGGTCCCCCCGGGGTGTTCCCGTATGTCTTTCCCCGGTCGAAGTGGTTGAAGCTGTCATGACAGGTGAGCTGTCGTCAATCTCTTTGTCTTGGCCTTCTATCGTGTGTTCCAGATGAACCTCTTCAGCAGTATCCTCCTGATTATCCCGGCTTGACACAGGCTCAGGTATTGCGACCTCTTCAGCACGACTCTGCTGCACAGTCGTGCTATCTGCGAGGTCCTTCTTGGGAGTAATCTCCTTCTTGGCAATGACTGCCTGCCGGTTCCTTGCCTCAAAATGAGGCTGTACCTCGGCTTCAGCAGAAACCTCTATCAGGGGCACAGCTGCGGAAGTCTCCTGGGGATGCAAGATAGATATGGAGATTGGATTCATAGGTGCATACGTGCCCCTCATTGTCTGTGACAGCGGAAGGGTAAAGAGGAGTGCGTGGATGGCGAGTGCAAGAGAGCCCGATATTAAAATGTTTCTGTTCATTTCCGTGGAGTCTGTTCTGGTTGCGCTTCCATTGAGACCTTTTTAAACCCTGCAAGCCTGACCTTATCAAGGACGTCAACAAAGGCCCTGTACGGCGCATCACCGTCTGCTGAAATAATCGCTGTCTTTTCGGGAAAGACCGCTTGTTCCCGTCTCAGGCGACCCAGCAGCTCATCCCTATCTGTAATCGCCTTATCCACAAAAACATTCCCTTTCTTATCAACCGTGATAAACACGGCTTCCTCTTTTGTGCTTTCAATTGTTTCAGCCTGTGGCAGCATGACCGGGATTCCCCTGTAAACCGCCATGGAAAGCATTGAATATATGAAGAACACCAGGAGCAAAAATATGATATCGACCAGCGGAATCAGTTCAATGCGGGCACTTTTTCGTTCCAGCCTGAGTTTCACTTTGCCTGCTCTCCGTCGTAAACAATTTCAAGAGACGTGGCATACTTTTCAATACGAACAGCCGCCTTTTCAACCTTTGACATGAAATAGTTGTAAGGAAAAAGAGTAAAGATCGCTATCATCAGGCCCGCAGCCGTGGTGATCAGGGCTTGAGCTATGCCCGAGGTCACGGCCTGCGGGTCCTGGATACCTGCTTGTCCCAACATATCAAAAGAATGTATGATCCCGATAACCGTGCCGAGTATGCCCAGAAGAGGGGCCGCTGTAATCAAGGTGTCAAGCACCGGAAGGTATCTTTTCATCCTTTTGATCTCATCCATCGCAGCCATCTCCATGGCCTTGGAAAGAGAGAATTTTCTGTGAACGAGGCCGCACACAAGCACCCTGACTACATAGTCAACCGCCCCTTCCGCCCTTGCTTTGATCTTCTGGTATTCTTGTAGACGAGCGAGTTCTAGTACTTCATCAACGACCGCATTATCTGCCCGCCTTTTCTCCCGAATCCAGAAAAGGCTTCTTTCGAATATGACAGTCAGTGAGACCAGTGAACACGCCAGGAGGGGATACATGACGACTCCCCCTTTTTGGAATAAGTCAAACATCATCAGTCAAACCCCCATGAAAATTGTATTTGGCAGCAACAGATATCTTCATAGCATATTGGAAGGCGTGGTAACGGCTAAAAGAGCTCCGGGTGTATCAGTTTGGCCATCTCCTCCAGCCCATCCACGATGCGTGGAGAGGCCCGGTCGATCAGATCGGAGTCAAGAAAGCATATCCTGTTGTTTTTGACGGCAGGGATGTTCTGCCAGCGCATCCAGTCCGCCTTTTGCTCTTCAAAAAGGCCTGCCCGGTCCATGGTAGAAATGAGGATATAGTCAGGCCCTCTTTGCAGCACATCCTCAATGCTATACTGGGGGTACCTGATAGTGCTCCCCTCGGCAAGATTCCTACCTCCGGCTATCTCAATGAGCTGACTATGAAAAGAACCAGGACCAACCGTCATCAACGGCTTGGCATTGATCTGGAGGAATACGAGCGGTCGCGTCGCATGCCGGACTCTATCGGTCACTCCTTTGATCCTTTTCTTCAACCCGTTCAGGATCGTACCTGCCATCTCTCTTGTATCGGTGATCATGCCGATACTCTCTATCATGTTGAGCACGTCTTCGACAGTTTTAGCCTTGGTCACATAGACAGCTTGGCCTAATTCCTCCAATCGCAATATAGCTGTTTTTGGATTACCCCCGTATGTTGCGATGATCAAGTCGGGTTGTAAGCTAACGATCTTTTCGATATTGAAATTAACATAAGTCCCTACCCTAGGCTTCTGTTTTGCCTCGCGCGGATAATCACTGAACTTTGTGACCCCAACAATGCGATCACCAAGGTTCAATGCATAAAGGATCTCGGTAATGTTTGGGCCCAGTGATACAATTCGCGTTGGAACATCCGGGACAACCACCTTTCTGTCGAGTTCATCCACAAAGACACGCTGTGCCTCAAGCGGAGAAACGTGACCAAGAGACACAGCGAGAATCAGTGCAAAAAAAAGAGGCAAATTGAAAACCGGGCGGCCCTTAGTTCTTTCAAAGCATGGAAACATGTTGACCTACTCTCCCACCAGCGTAACCCTGGGCCTTCCTGTCTGAGGGTTTTCATCCACAAAGACGGGACAGTCGTACACAAAGTCGAGCGTCTCTTTTGTAATAACTTCTTCTGGTGGCCCAACCCCGTGAATCCGGCCCTCCTTCATCACCATGACCCGGTCGCTAAAATAGGATGCAAGGTTTATATCGTGGAAGACTGACACAATGGTGATTTCCTTGTCCTTGTTCATTTTCTTCAATAGCTGGCATATATTTATCTGATGCTTGATGTCAAGGTAGCTTGTAGGTTCATCGAGGAGCATCACCTGGGGGTTCTGTGCAAGGGCTCTGGCAATCAGCACTCTCTGCAATTCCCCACCGCTGAGACTGAAAATGTTTCTCTCTTTGAAGCCTGCGACATCGGTCAATGTCATGGCTTCACTGGCAATCTCAAAATCTTCCTTCCCTTCAAACGCAAGGAGACCCATGTGAGGAGAGCGCCCCATCAAGACAAATTCAAACGCAGTCAGTTCAAAATGAAAACGGGGCATCTGTGAGACAACCGCAATCCTCTTTGCAAGATCCTTTCTTGCGATCTTCTTTATCGGCGTATCCCCCAGATAGATATTGCCTTTTGAAGGGGACAAATATCCATAAAGAAGTCTGAGCAGTGTGGTCTTTCCTGATCCGTTCGGCCCGATCACCGAGAGAAACTCACCGGGAAGAACCTCGAATGCCAGATCCTGCAGGACCAATTCATCCGTGTAGGCAAAACTCAAACCCCTGACTTTGATTATTGGATTCATCCCCTGTTGTCCCGAAACATGAGTATCAAGAAGAATGGGGCCCCCAAAAAAGCTGTAATTACGCCGACTGGAAGCTCACCGGGAGAAATGATCGTTCGCGCTGCTGTGTCAGCAAGCATCATGAAGATGCTACCGAATACAAGGGAAGCAGGAAGAAGTAATCTGTGGTCGCTTCCGAAAGCCATCCTCATGAGATGAGGAACAATGAGTCCGACAAAGCCGATGATCCCGCTCAAAGAGACTGCGAATGAGGTCAGTATGGAAACAAGAATCAATAGCATATACTTGACCCTCTCCACCTCTATTCCCAACTGATAACCCAGCTCCTCATTCACACCGAGGATATTAAGATATCTTGAATAGAGGTAAGTCACTCCAAAGGAAAGGGTAAGAACCACGGAAAGGATCCAAACGTTCATGTATGTCGAGTGACTCAGATCCCCATACAGCCAGAAAAGGATGGCGTGCAGGAGTTCATCTGAGGTGGTGGTGATAACAAACATAATGAATGCGGTAAAGAATGCATTGACTATCACACCTGTCAGGATAATGCGTGTCGTGGAGAATCCTCCCTTTCTCTTGCTCAGGACCAAAACCATGAAAAGCGATAATATGGCGCCAGCAAAGGAGAAAAGGAAACCCCCGCCAGCTATGGATAGTCCCAGCAGGATGAAGAGTATCGAACCGACTGCCGCTCCCCCTGAAAGACCGAGCACAAACGGCTCTGCCAGCGGATTTCTTAGAATAGACTGCATGACAACACCACAAATTGAAAGGGCGCCGCCAACAGATGCTGCCATGAGGATTCTTGGAAGCCTTATCTGCACAACGATCGAATAGGCGGCACCGTTTGAGAGTCTGCCGGTGAGGATATCATAGAAATCAGAAAAGGGGATCTGGGCCGTTCCCAAAAGGATTGACATGACAAGCACTAGCACAAAAAGGATAGACAGACCCAGTGTGATAAGTGCGAGTTTTCTTTTGGTTGCAATCATTGGCTAAGTCTATGGGGTCGTATAGTGCTAAAGCGGTTCCCAGAATATGTTTTGTTTTGAACCATTATAGAAAAATCGCCGTAAACAGAACATGTTTTTGAGAACTGCCCCACAACAAGAACGTATAAAAAGGTATCTGGTAGACTCCTTAAGAATTAAAACACAAACATAAGGCCTCCAACCCAGTTTCTTTCGGGAGCCGGAAAGAACTTCAGGGTTGTTGGGAACCCACCAACCGCTGCATATTCGGAATATTCTTTGTCTGTAAGGTTATTCACTCCGACGAAGGCTTTCAGGTTGTTCCACTCATACGAAAGTCTTGCGTTGATGGTGTAATAGTTGTCCAGCTTTTCGAACTGATTGGCCTGGTCACTGATGGCGTAACTAGATCCTACATAATTGTAATCGGCCGAGAAGATAAGGCCGGGAAGGATGTCATGGACTCGGAACCCCATGTTGGCCTTGTTTCTCGGCACAGCCGGGATATCATTACCTTTAAACGGGTCATCCTCGAATGTTGCTTCTGTAAAAGTATAGTTTGCAAATACCGTGAATTTATTTAAAAAGTCGGCCTTACCCCCGATTTCAACACCCTGATGAAGGGTTTCCGGATGGTTGGTGTTCGTGAAGGTCGTGGCATTAAAGAAGATCTCATCTTCGATCTCTGCACGGAACAGGGTCATGTTTGCCGAAATATCCGGCGTAAAATAATGTCTCACTCCCACCTCGTAATGCTCCCCTGTTTGGGGTTTGATATCCGGGTTCACAAGAATCTGTCCGGCAAAGAAGTCAAAGACGATCAGTTCGTCTGTGAGGGGAAAACGAACGCTCCGGTTAGCCCTTGCAAAAACTGATGATCTGTCGTCGTACAAGAAAGTGAGCCCCCCACTGTAAGCATTTTCCCGCTCGGTTACAGTATCATCCAGGGGGGCAAGGGGAAAGAAAGAGCTGAGGTCCTTCTGGCTCAAGTCGTATCGAACCTTTTCGTGTCGAGCCCCAAACGAAACAATAAGATTCTCAAACAGAGAGAACTCATTATTAAAATACACGCCAGAAGACTCTCTTTCAATGTCAGATACGGCAGACGGCGCAAGCGGAGTACCAAAGAATGATGTCACATCCTGTTCGGACGAGTAGAAATCGATACCTGCGATGAGTGTATTCCCATGACCAAGGATTTCTCCATCCCAAATGTACCGAGGTGTGATGCCCCAGGTCTCTGTGTCTCTCTCTGACTCGAACGTGAAACTGACAAACTGCTCCTCACTTTCTCGATCCCTGTAAAAAAAATCCGTCACAATGTTGCCGTATTTCCCGAGGTGCAAATCCACCCCGAGTTTAAGATACTGATCCGTGCTTTCAGCCTCATCATAAGGCGCGATAGTATCTTTTCGATCGATAGCCATTTCCTCCTCCGTAAGAGAAGACGGAAGGCCGTAATCATCGGAATGGTACGACCCATTCAAGTTGAGGCTCAGAAATTCTGAAAGGTCAAAGACGATTTTCCCTCCCACGTCCTTGGCCCTGAATTCATTGTTGTCCCTGTAACCATCGGTGTCTTCATAACTGGCGGAAAGAGAACCAGCTATTTTTTCATGTCCTCCGCTGATATAAGCCTCTTCTTTGTGTCGCCCATAGCTCCCCGCTGTGACCCCTGCTGTGACCTTGAATTTCTCCGATGGAGTCTTTGTGATGATGTTGATCACGCCGCCCACGGCATTGTCGCCGTAGAGAACACTCCCGGTTCCTCTTACGACTTCCATGCGTTCGATCTGACCCAGAGGGATTTGGGTCCAATCCACCCCGCTCAGATCAATTTCATTCACGCGGCGTCCGTCTACTAGAACCAGCGTGTTGTAAGGCCCGGTCTCTCCAAATCCACGAAGGTCCACCTGAGAAGTCTTCCCGGTGCCCAACAGATCTCTCACAACAACCCCTTCTTCAGAGCGAAGCAGGTCCACTACAGTTTTCGCGTTGGAGTTTTTGATGTCTTCTTCGTCGATTACCGTAACATTAGCCGGCACCCTCTCTACACTCTGTTCAATCCGTGTCGCTGTCACGACAACCGGTGCCAGGGTAATCTCTCTTTCAGTCTCTGCCTGTGCCACACCACCCGCTATCAAAGCTAAACCAACTATACCCGTGCAAAACATTTTTTTCCAATCTCGAGTCATCCTTTGCCTCCTTTCTTCCCTCGAAGAATAAGTAACGCCCACGGTTTCGCACAGGTCTCCTGGCTAACGTTCCTCCTACTTACCGCGCCTTCCCATTCGCCGTAGGCGAACAGTGGCATTTTTGCGGCTTTCGTCCCGATCACAGTCGCGGGGCGGCGGGAGCTTTACACTCCCTTCCCTTTATGCGAAACCAACAAAAAACCCCAAACTGACTACTCAGCCTGGGGATGTCCCTTTTTTATCCTCAAACAGTTTTTATGTCCACAATCCGACACACGGGGCTTGTGGAACACTATTTCATTTTCAAGGCAGGTCTTCTGGCTCCCCCGCCCTTTTAGCAACCTTCCCATTCCGAAGCCTTGGAACAGTGGTATGAAAATGCTAAAAGGGTCCCCTTTTCTGAACAGAAAAAGGCGGGGTTACAGCGGCGGGCCCGCTCCCGACTTTAACGGGATTCCCTATTAAGCCCCTAAAGGCACCATAGACCTTTTAAGCGAAACTACGGGCCGGTGTCAAGGGGAAAGGGCGGATGCGAGCTGCGAGCCCTTGAAATGGCGGGGCTGCTGTGGTAATCAGAGATGGACTTCTCAGAATAACTAAGAGGTGATCCATGAACATCTATGTCAAAGCAATGCGCCTCCCCTTCTTAACGGGCTCTCTCATCCCCGTTATTCTGGCCGCTGCCCTGGGTTTTCAGCACGGGTATCTCGACATCATGCGGCTTATTCTGGTGCTGTTTGGGGTGGGATGCCTGCATCTTGGGGCAAACCTAATAAACGACTACTACGATGATCCGGGCAGCGACAGGATCAACCTCCACCCCACGCCGTTCAGCGGCGGCAGCCGAGTGATCCAGGACGAATTAATGGATGCGAAGACCGTATGGGGCATGGCAATGGGCTTCTTTGTATTGGGTACAGCTGCCGGTGTCTTGCTTGCCCTCACAGGGCGACCCTTTGTTGCGGTGATCGGCTTGATGGGATTCCTGGCAGGGTACCTCTACTCGGCATCGCCGGCCAGTCTTATGTCGAGAGGATTGGGAGAAATAACCATCTTCCTGGCCTTTGGCCCACTGATTACGTGGGGAACTTACTACGTCATGTCCGGTCTACTCACCTGGGAGGCTTTCATCCTGGGCATCCCCCTAGGGTTGCTGATTACGGCAGTCATCTGGATCAACCAGTTCCCTGATTACGAGGCTGACAGAGATGCCGGGAAGATAAACTGTGTCGTGCGCTTGGGACGCGATCGCTCCCGATTCATATATTCCCTACTCATGCTCGGCCCTTATGCGGTAGTCCTCTTGTGGGTCCTAACCCGGAGCGACGCCTGGCCATATCTCGCTGTGATTTTGACAATTCCCTTGGCCTGGAAAGCGATCAAGATCCTGAGCGCCCATTACGAGACATATGACGAGATCATTCCAGCTCAGTTCCTGACTATCCAGACGCATATGGCACTGGGGTTGGTCCTCACAGCCGCACTGGTCTTCCAAAAACTCGTTCTATGACAGTGACGCCTCGCGAACACTCCATCTACGCCCATTGTAGCGGGGTTCGCTTTTCGTTGTTGTGAAATACTGTCTCCGGAAAAACCATCCACGAGAAAAGAGCCGGTAATCCTTGCAATTCCCAAACCTTGAAATCGTTCGAGCCAAGAACATAGAGGAGATCGGCGTAGAGACAGTCCGGATAATCGAGGCCCTTTCTCCTGATGCCACCGTAGCGGTCTCTGGTGGGACAACTTACCGGAAAATCCTCCAAGTCTGGCGAGAAGGCCTCGGGCCGACCCGCGTGAAGCTTTTCCCTGTGGATGAGCGAATGGTCCCTTTGGAGAGTCCTGACAGTAACTGGGGCATGATACAGCAACGCCTTCTCGAACCCCTTGACTGGCCTCAATCAAAACGTTGTTTTTTGAAAAACGTGGCCGAAGATGCTGCTATAGGTTACGAAAGACTCCTTCGATCCATGTTCCATGGCCCCATGCCGCAGTTTGATCTGGTCTTTCTCGGCGTAGGCACTGATGGGCACACTGCAAGCCTCTTTCCTGGTGGGCAATATCTGAATGACAACCAATCGTGGGTTCTTCAAACCAGCAGCCTAGCCCCCCCGAAAGACCGGATTACCCTCGGGATGGGTACTATCTGCGCAGCGTGTAAGGTAGTAATAATTG
>JBEQLC010000052.1:0-9557 GCA_040326175.1 Desulfobacteria bacterium
CACTGAGGATCACGCAAGTCCGATCCCCTTTCCACCCTGGTAAATCAGAAAAGCGATACCCCAAGCCAATATAGTGCTGTAAGAGATACTGAATATAGTCCACTTCCAGGAATTGGTCTCACGCCGGATGACCGATACCGTGGCAAGGCAGGGGATATAAATCAGGACAAAAGCCATCATTGCATATGCAGAAAGCGGTGTCATGCCGGACTTTTTCAGGGCCAGTTTCAATGCTTCGCTCTTCTCGGTTTCATCGGCCCCCACGGCATGGAGAACGCCCAACGTGCTAACCACAATCTCTTTGGCCACAAAACCGGAAAGGACCGCTACGCTGGCGCGCCAGTCCATCCCAAGCGGAGCAAAGACCGGCGCCAAGGCTTTCCCTATATGACCGATATAAGATTTTTCCACCTGCTCTTTGGCCTTTTCAGCTTCTAAGACCGAAACGGCCCGGTCCCTTTCCCTGACAATCTCTTCCCGGAGTTCACTCTTAACTTCGGCCATGGAAACCGCGTATCGCGCATTTATGGCCGCTATCTCACTTTCGTAATCCATTGAGAATCGAACTTCCCGGGGAAACGAGCTTAGGAGCCATATGACAAGTGAACCGATCAGTATCACGCCACCCATTTTTCTTAGAAAGATCTTACTGCGATCCCACATGTGAATCATCAACCCCTTCAGCATGGGTGCCCGATATGGTGGCAGTTCCATCACAAACGGAGCAACGCTGCCCCTTAGGACGGTGGATCGAAACAGACGCCCAATGAGGATCGCCAGTACAATGCCAAGGACATAGATGGAAAAAATGACGTTCCCGGCCCTGGCTCCAAAAAACGTCCCGGCCAGCAGGATGTACACGGGTAGCCTGGCAGAGCAGGACATGAGCGGATTGATCAGGATCGTCAAGATGCGGTCCTTTTCACTCTCGAGCGTCCGGGTGGCCATAATGGCCGGGGCATTGCAGCCAAAACCCATGAGCAACGGAATAAAAGACTTGCCGTGAAGCCCTATGAGATGCATGACCTTGTCCATCAAGAAGGCAGCGCGGGCCATATATCCGGTATCTTCAAACAGGGCGATGCAGAAAAACAGAATCAGAATATTTGGCAAGAATATGGCGACACTTCCCACACCGGCAATCATACCGTCAACGATCAAGTCCCTGAATAGCCCCCCTGGCAGGATTCCGCCTGCAGCCTGGCCCAGCAAACCCACGCCTGCGTCAATCCAGCTCATGGGGTAGGCCCCCAAAGAAAAGGTCATTTGAAACATCGCCCATATAAAAAAAACAAAGATCGGTAGTCCTAGGAGACGGTTAGTCAAGATCTGGTCTATCTGCCGCGATCTGTCCACCCTTTTGTCTGAAACCGTCTTCAAAACCTCTTTCACAATGCCGGCAACGAAACCATACCGGCGATCGGTCATGACGATTTCGGGTTCCTCATCAAAAAACTCGCGGATTCTCTGCCGCTTAAGCTCTGCCTCCCTAAGTATCCCCTCTCCTTCCAAACCGGCGGTTTTACGTATTCGTTCCTTTACAATCTTGTCGTTCTCGATGAGTTTAACGGCAACCCAACGAACATTATAAGGAAGCGTTTCGCCTGTCTTGTCCCTTATAAATTCAGATAGCTCACCAACGGCCGCCTCAATGTCTTTGCCGTAAGAGACCCGGCGGGTACGAGGAAGCTCTATGTCTGACTCCACAACCGAGATGATTGTTCTAAGGAGCTCCTCGGTTCCTTCATTTCTGTTCCCAACCGTGAATACGACCGGAACGTCGAGCAGCTCTGAAAGCTTGTCTCCGTCGATCTTGGCGCCGCGCCGTATAGCAACATCCTCCATATTGAGCACAAATATGACTTTCGTATCGAGTTCGCGGAGTTGTGTGGCCAAGTACAGATTGCGTTCCATATTGGAAGCATCTATGATGTTAACGACTAACTCAGGCTTTTCATCCAGGATGAAGTCGCGAGCTACGATCTCCTCAATAGAATAAGCAGTGAGGCTGTAGGTGCCGGGGAGGTCTACAACAGTAAGGCGGTAGCCGTTGGCAGTGAGATGACCCTCCTTTTTCTCTACTGTGACTCCGGGCCAGTTTCCCACTTTTTGCCGCGTGCCGGTCAGGTTGTTAAAAATTGTGCTTTTACCCGAGTTAGGATTCCCGGCAAGGGCAATGGTGATTGATTTCTTGGGCATGGGCTGTGCTCAATCTCTGGCGTTTTCCACTTGAATGTGGGCGGCCTCACCCACACGCAGAGACACATGATACCCCTTTAGGACAAGTTCTATGGGGTCTTTCAGGGGGGCGTATTTTTCAACGTAGACCTCGGTGCCACGCAGAAAACCCATCTCAAGGAGCCTTCTGCGAAAAGGGCCTTCACCCTGAATGCGGACTATGCTGGCTGTCTGGCCTTCTCTCAGTTCACTCAGGTTCATTACAATTTCCTTGTGTGTCCATTCGGTTTGACCATGATTTTCTTGGCAATTCCCCGTCCCAGGGCAAGGCGTGTGGCGTTCACGGCCACAACAATCTGACCTTTACTGCTGTTGGTTATGACCTGCACCTCATCACCTTTCCTCAACCCTATGGTGGCCAAACGGAGTTGCGCTCCTGACCCTCCCAAGAATTCCTCCACAATGCCAAGTTCGCCTTCTTGGGCAAATGCAAGGGGCATCAAATGGACGCGCTCCTTCAGGCAGTCTGAACACAGGCCATACATCTCCATCTTGTGCTGAAGCACGTGGAAACCATGTGTGGTGGCTATCTCAACTTGAAGATCTTCCATCCGCCGGCTTTCAAACTCAACTATATTCTCACACTTAGTGCAAATGAGATGATCATGGTGAAACCCTATATGTCGGTGCTCGTATCTGGTGGGTTGCCTTTCAAATTCCGTCTTCACCGCAAAGCCGTAGCGGCAGAGAAGGTTCAGCGTCTTTTTTACGAATTCCGGCTCAAAGCCATACCCGTTATCTGTCAAAGACTTCATAAATCCTTGCAAGCTAATGTGCTGTTCATTACGAAGAAACACCCCAAGAATGGCCAGTGTGTCCTCGATCCTGTCTATACCTTCACCTTCGAAAAGGCGTGTAAACTGCTGTTTTTCCTGATGGTGAATTGTGTCCATACATCCCCTTTCTTATTGTAATTGCATTACAATAGAAATAATACACGCGGGCTGGCTTGTCAAATCTTTTTTAGATTCTACTGCGGAGTAAGGATATGCTTCCTCAGTCCTTGGTATGACCAGGCAAGGTTACCGTGGAACAGCTTCCGGAAGCGCATTCCCTTGATTGGACGGCTGGGCCTCGAGATTCTCCCTTGCCGAGGCCCATGGCATGGCTGGCGGTACTCAGGACACGCTCAAAGTCTTCTGACGCGCAGTGAGGACATTTCATCTCCACCTCGTCCTGGGTATTCATCTTGAGGACTTCAAAGACCTCATCGCACTTCAAGCATCGAAACTCATATATAGGCATGACAATTTTCCTTTCACGTAGGATACGTGACCTTTTTGTACCAGAAATATGGCATCTTAGTAAACCTTTTTGTGGTGTAACAAGCATATGGGCCTTTCTCTTGACCATTTGTATGGGTTTTCCTATTGTTGAACTTGGTATGTTCGAAGGGCGAAAATATGAGTGAAACAAACTGGTACGTTGTAACAGGGGCACCCTCTTCAGGCAAAACCACCTTAATACTGGAACTGGAAAAGCTTGGGTACAGAGTCGTACATGAGGTGGCAAGGGCCCATATTGAGCAGCAGATGGCTCAGGGACAGACTCTGGAAGAGGTCAGAGCCGATAAAAGGTCTTTCGAAAACTCTATACTAAATGCCAAAATAGCCATCGAGGCGGACTTGTCCGAGGACGAGGTTATTATCCTTGACCGGGCTATTCCTGATAGTATCGCGTACTTTGAGGTGGCCGGGCTCGATACTAAAGGCGCTATTGAGAAAAGCCCTCGTGATCGATACAAGAAGGTTTTCTTGCTAGATCGACTCCCTTATCAGGCTGACCATGCCAGAACCGAGGACATCCAGACTGCCGTTAGCCTGGATCAAGGCCTCGAGCAAAGTTACAGGATGCTTGGCTACGACGTCATAAGGGTTGCCGTAATGCCCATAGAGGATAGGACAAAGTTCATACTGAAAGAGATAGAAGAGGAGTAGAAAAAAAGGGGATATTTGGCTACTGCCGGCTCCAGGGTTTTGAGATCCCCTGTACCTCTTGATATCTGGATAGAATTATATTGCGTGGGAATTCGGCACTCGAAAAGTAGGTAAGGGTCGTTTCCAGGAAGCGTTCCTTGAGTCCTTTGAAAACTTTGTCTTTTTCCGTTTCTTCAATGAAATGACGAGACTTCTCATAGGAGTAGGTGACCCTCTCTCCCACCGCCTTTCGAATGGCATCAAACGAAGGATTTTCCGAATCCGGGCTTTCTAAGCATTCTGCGTTCACGGGAACGTCTATACGGGCCTCAAAACTGACCAGCCACCTGTCCCCAGCCACCGGCCTTGAATGGTCATAGCATTCAAGCGTGAGGCCGTTCTTAAGCTCCATTTTGTCAATCAGTCTTTCTTCCATGGATTGATCACTCATCCCTTCCTTCTTTTCGACGAAACAGTGAAGAGACGCTTTTGCCCCAATAGATGGCTGCGCTCCTCCTCGTCAAAGAGCGAGACAATACCAAACTCGCCGTCATATCCCGGGGCAATATGAACCTGTTTGCTTCGCATTCGGTTAATCGCCTCGGCAAGCAAAGGTGGCCCACACTGCTCAAGGGCATCTAAGGGAACCCTTCTGAGGATCTCGAATTCAGGGCCGAGCCTTTCAATAAGCACGCGGTAAGCCTCGGCCACTTTCTTGCTCTTGGGTCCGACCTGGAAGACCTCGGATAGAACGTCGGTCAGGGGAAGAAGGCTCGTGTAGGGATGTGACGTCTTTGGTTTTTCGCCGGCTTTTCGGTCAGCCAACTCTTCTACGCGATACAAAACGCCAATAGTCACCGGCTTACCGCAGACAGGACATCGCCCCTTGTTTTCCATGGTTTCAGGAGGCGAAAGCCTCACCCCGCATTTTCGGTGGCCGTCGAAGTGGTACTTTCCTTCCTCAGCAAAGTACTCGAGCGTCCCCAGAAAACGCTTTGGGTCACCGGATCTGAGGGCATCTCTCATGGCAGAATAAGAAAGCTCTGTGTCGAAGAGATTTGACTCCCTCCCGAGATTCCCGGGAGAATGGGCATCAGAGTTGGAGACCAGGGTTAGTCCGTCCAGTGACGAGACCCGCCAGTTCATGGCAGGATCCGAAGAAAGGCCGGTCTCAGCGGCAAAGATTTGGGGAGTGAGATCCTCGAAGCATTCTTCAATGGAGTCAAAACCTGATTTGGAGCCAAGCACCGAAAACCAGGGCGTCCAGATATGAGCCGGGATCAGAAAGGCATCTTCAGACGTTTCAAGGACGATTTCCAACAACCTTTTACAGTCGAGTCCCAAGATCGGTCTTCCGTCAGAGGCTATATTGCCGATCCGGTCGAGCTTCCGGTTAAGTTCTTCTGCAACCTCAAGCTTTGGAGCAAAGACAACATTGTGAACCTTCCGGGTCTTTCCATCCTTCTTGTAAATACTACTGATTTCCCCACTCAGGATGAACCGGACAGGGCCTCGGCAGCTGGTCGGCACCATTTCAGCTGTCTGTGCTGCATGTTCCGGCCTCAGGCTAAAGAGGCCGTCTTCTGCCGGTTCGAGCTTCTGGGATAACTCTGAAAACCACTGGGGGTGCGTAAAATCGCCGGTGCCAACCGCCGTGATCCCTTTCAGCTGGGCCCAGAGGTTCAGGTGCTCCAGATTAAGGTTTTTGGCGGTTGCCCTTGAAAGGTAGGAATGGACGTGGAGATCAGCAATGAATTCCATTTAACAAATACGCGGCAGCTGCTCTCCGGCCAGCATGTCAAGTATCCTGGTGCCTCCGACGCCCGTCTTCATGAAGACCCGCCTGCGGTCTTCGGGAACCACACGTCCGATGATCGCCGCTCCACCTCCGTAACGATGAGCCTTCATACAACCCAAGACCTTGTCTGCATCCTCAGGTCCGACAAAGGCAATCAACTTCCCCTCGTTGGCAATGTAAAGGGGGTCAAGGCCGAGGATCTCACAGGCCCCAAGAACGCTTTCACTCAACGGAATCTGGTCTTCAAGGAGTTCAATTCCCACGTTCGACTGAATGGCGATCTCATTCAGGCTGGTAGCAAGCCCCCCGCGAGTGGGATCCCGCATAACATGGACCTGATCGCTTACCGACATCATTTCTTCCACTAATCCATTTAGGGGCGCGGAATCGCTTTCAATAGGGGCCTCAAAGGAAAGGCCGCCACGCTTGGAAAGGATGGTCACCCCATGGTCCCCCATCGTGCCACTGACCAAAATCGTGTCTCCAACCTGAGCATTCTTCCCCGAAATGTCAGTATTCCCCTTTATGACACCAATCCCAGACGTGTTAATAAAGATCTTATCGACGCCACCACGATTCACGACTTTGGTGTCACCAGTAATAATCTCCACACCGGCTTCCTCGGCTGCCCGTTTCATCGATGCCACAATACGGTTGAGATCGGCCATGGGAAACCCTTCCTCAATAATGAAACCCGCGCTCAGAAAGAGTGGCACTGCACCCCGCATAGCGACATCGTTCACCGTACCGTTGACAGCCAGACAACCGATGTCGCCGCCCGGGAAAAAAATGGGATCTACCGTGTAGGAATCCGTAGAGAAGGCAAACTTCTGATCTCCTATTTCAAAGACCGTACTGTCGTCTAGCCCTTCAAGGAGCGCATTTTTGAACTGAGGTAGAAACACACCCTTGACTAATTCATGGGAGGCTCTCCCCCCGCTGCCATGATCCAACGTAATCGTATCTTCTGTTTTCATAACAAATTCTCCAGACAAAAATTGGGGGTCTTCTTGGTCATTAGAACTTTATTTGCGGGACCGCTTGTCTCTCCTCCGGAACTTCAAAGAAGGCAGCTCTTTCAAATCCAAGAATCCCGGCTATCAGGTTGGTCGGAAAGCTACGAATCTTCGTATTATAAACCCTTACCGCCTCGTTAAAGCGGCGCCTCTCCACCGCAATCCTGTTTTCAGTCCCTGCCAGTTCGTCCTGAAGACGGATAAAATTGGTGTTTGCTTTAAGATCAGGGTACCTCTCCACCACGACCAGGAGTCGGCCCAGGGCCGAAGAGAGCTGATTGTTGGCCGCGATCTTTTCACTTATAGGCCCAGCACGGGCCACCCTGGAACGCGCCTCGGTCACTTTCAGGAGGACCTCCTTTTCGTGCGCAGCATACCCCTTGACGGTTTCTACATAGTTGGGGATCAAGTCGTACCGGCGCTGGAGTTGGTTCTCCACCTGTGCCCAGGCCCCCTTTATCCCTTCGTCCATCTGTACAAGGCTGTTGTACGTCCCCTTAAAATATGAATACGGAATTAAGACGACAAGCAGAACAACCCCTATCACGATGAGCGCGGTTTTTTGTCCCTTTGTCATTGAACCTCCTAAAAACGAATTGGACGTTTCAAGTGCGCCCAAAATGCCCACTGAGTGAACAGAATGGACTTCTTTTGCGAGACCATCAATCTTGGGTCGATACACCCTTCTCACCCAAGCTGTCCACAATTTTCCAGAGCTTTTGTACCTCTTTGAGATAAGCTTTGAATAGGATAGTCACTTCTGGGCGACCTGGCCTGCTCTTTTTCTCTTTAATATCAATAAGTTTTTCAAAAAGGCCGCTGTCCAGACCAAAGGTCTGACAAACCTGTTCGATGACCTCACGCCTTTGATGGGGAAGCTCCTTTCCTCTCAGATGAAGCAATGCGCCAAAGATTGCAACCAACGCGCCCAAAGACCCTGCCATAACCTGCTGTACGTCTTTTCCCTTGCCCTGGGTTTCCAGGAACGCCTCCCTCAAAAGGAGTAGCTTCCCCTTCACTTCCCTTTCACATTGCAGTCTTAAGAAATCTCGATCAAAAAAAAGATCCTTCAGGATATCCTCGCCATAAATGAGTGTATGATTATTCTGAAAGTTTAGATATTCAATTGGAAAGACATCCAATGACGTCTTTATATATGCTTCAGTCAGAAACAGGGGTGTGGCCACTTTCCGTTTTTTCCACTTGGCAATTAAGCCAAAGGCCTGGTCAATGAGATCGATTCCACTTTCAGAAAGCACCATCATAAAATTGATGTCTGACTTTCCGGCAATGTAGTCGCCGCTTGCCGCGCTTCCGTAGAGAATAATGGAAATCAGATCCTCGCCAAACAGACCCTTGTAATCGTCGGTGATGCCGGGAAATATCTCCTCCGGGTCTTTCGGAACCTTTGACATGAGGTGTCCTCCGCTTACCGTAAATCGTTTATCGCTACTCGTCCTACACTAATTCTCAGAACTGTGTTCCTTTATCAAGGTACCGCAAGGCTCTTATGGCTTCCGAAGGAGTCTCTTTTTGACCATTTTGCAAAGCGTTCTTGGTGAAGCGAAGCTCGAAAATTGAAACTGTGTGAGTCCCGCTCGGCGGGACGAGTTGGCGCCAAGGTTGCGCCTGACGGCTTGAACAGAGACACTTCGTGCTTCAATTTTAGCGGAGCAAGCCTTAGAACGCTCAAAATGGGCAAACGAACGAGGGCGGAAGCCATAAGAGCCATATCAATCAAAACGTATTTCTGAGAACTACCCTAGAAGCCGCCGCCAGCGCCGCCACCCCCACTCATGCCGCCGCCAAACCCGCCAAATCCACCGCCAAATCCACCAAAGCTGCCACCAAATCCACCGCGACCGTAGCCTCCTCCCATGCCTCTCCCCATGGACATCAGGAGGAGAAGCGGCAGGAGTCCCCCTCTCCGCCTTCCCATGGAAAAGAGGACTAACAGAATAAGACCCATGAACAGTAGGCCCGAGAGGCCAGAGCGCCTTTTTGCCGCCCGCCTTAACGGCACCTGTCCGGTCAGATTGACCCCTGAATCTTTGGCAATGATGCTGGCGACAGCAACGGTGCCGTTCAGAAGGCCTTCCCCGAAACGATCCTCACTCAAATATGGCACTATGTACTGGTCGCGTATCTCGCCAGCCAAGCCATCAGGGATAAGGCCTTCCATGCCGTAACCCGTTTCGATGCGCATCTTGCGCTCTTTGACCGTGACAAATATAAGGACTCCCCTATCTTCCCCTTTTTTCCCAATGCCCCATGCGGCATACAAGCGGTTGGCATACTCGTTGTAGTCCTCCCCGCCAATATCTGGCATGGTAACGACGACCACGGGGACATCCGTCTTGTTCAGAAGTTCGCCCGTTACTCGTGCTAACTTTTGTTCATACTGGGGCGAAATGACATTGGCAAAATCATTGATAAGCCCTTGTTGCCCTGGAAATGCATCAGCGGCATGATTCAGAGCTGGGCATGCGAGTGTAAGCAAAAGGACGGTTACAAGGCAAAACGCATCCTTCACTTTTGAACCGCAACAGCGAGCGCTAACCCCGCAGCTTGTCGTAGCAAGGCGGACCT
>JBEQLC010000053.1:0-9408 GCA_040326175.1 Desulfobacteria bacterium
AGTGCTTCGCGGCGACCGTAAGGAAGTGTGCTATTCTTAGATTCGCTCGCTAACCATTGTCCGCCTCTGGCGGGCCGCAGCCCCGCTAAGGCGGGATCTCCGCAATGCTCCGACAAGCTGCGGGGAATGCGCTCGCTGTAGCAGTTCAACCGTCAACACCGGCAATATTGAGGGTTGATATTCTCAGGCTGGGCGATCCAAATTGCCCGTAGAATTCCAGATCTGTACCGACGCCGTCCACGGCGCTGAACATATCAATCAAATTTCCCGATATTGCAATGCCCTTTACTGGAAAAAGAGCTTCACCATCTTCGATCCACAATCCTGCTGCTCCAACAGAGAAATCTCCTGAGATGGAGTCTGCGGTGTGGACGCCTATTACATCGGTCACTATAAGCCCTTCCCGCAGGGAAGATAAAAGCCCGTCTGGGTTATGGGAGCCATTCTGTATGTAAAAATTGGTAGCTTGGACCGACGGTGGCGCCTTAATGCCGTGGCGTCCGGCATTGCCTGTTGAATCACGGTTATCTTTGTTCGCCGTGTACTGGTCATAGAGAAACCCTTCTACAACCCCATCCGACACCACTACGTTCCGTTCGTGAAGAGAGCCCTCATCATCAAAGGGGCTGGAGGCTATGCCGTCCGGATAGAGTCCGTCATCCACAATCGTCAAATGAGACGAAAAGACCCGCTCCCCACTTCGTCCAAAGAGGACAGATTTGCCTTTCTGGAGATTGTCGGCCATCAAAGATTGAGAGAGAACCCTCAGGAAATCAGATGCGACCCAGGGAGGCAGTACGGCAGGTACCTCCATACTTCTGATTGGGCGGCCACCAAGCATGCTGACGGCTCTCTTGGCTGCCGTAGCACCGATCGAATCGACCTCGAGCTTGTCGAAAAAAGGGGAAAAACCATAATCCCACCCAATTTCTGCATTTTCCCCTTCCTCTGCCACTACCATGATGCTCCCCGTCACAAGCGTCTTGCGGTACGAGAGCCTGAGGCCCGTATGGTTACTTATCGTCACATTACCCGTGGTCTCGACATAGGAGGCCTTGCGCACCTTTTTGATACGGGGGTCACTCGATCTTGCTGCGGCCTCAAGTCTGCGGGCCTTATCAATCTTATCCTCAACAGGAATTCCCTGAAGATCATGATCGAATTGGTTAAGTTGAAATGGTCTTCTCGCGGGGGGCAAAGGAAATCCGACAAACGGGTCTGGATCTGCACCCCTGGCCCCGTGAACCACCTGCTGCACCACATCAGGAACAACCCCCGGCGATAGGTCTGTAACAAAAGCAAACCCCGGTCTTTCCTCTTTTGATACTCTCACGCCAAGACCAGTATTTTCCCTCTTTACGAATACGTCAATGTCGCCATCTTTGACTTCAACAGTTAGGCCGCCGGAACAGGTCATGTAGACTTCATAACCGTCCAGACCTTCATGAGAGAGTCTGGCCAGCATTGAATCGACAATCGTCGATGTATCGGTCATCTCGCCTGCTCCGAACTCAGCTGTTTCAGCATGGCAACTTCATCGCAGTCTGGAAACTTCACGCACTTGATGCATTCTGTCCATACTTTCTGAGGGAGTGCGGCCTTCTCTACAATCTTGAATCCATATTTGTTGAAAAAATCGGGCTGATAGGTCAGAGTGAAGACGCGTCTGATTCCAAGGTCCTGGGCTTCGGCCAGGGCAGCTGCAACAAGTTCAGAGCCTATCCCCCCTCCTTGATGTTGCTCGGAAACGGCAAGAGAACGTATCTCGGCAAGATCTTCCCAGCATACGTGAAGGGCGCAGACACCAATAATGGGACCGCCGTGTTCATCCTGAAATAAGCTGAAGTCTCTTAAATCGTCATAGAGGTCACTCAAGGCCCTGGGTAACAATTCCCCACGGTCAGCATGCTCTTTCAGGATGCGGTGAATCGCTTCCACATCTGCTACTGTGGCTTTTCGTATCATAAGGTATTTATGACTGAATGGCCGCAGACTGCCATTTTCAAGCCGCCCCATTAGAGGCGCATCACTTGTATGTTGTCCGCAGCCCTTTGAAGATAACAACTGATGACCTACAACTCACCGCTGAATGGACAATATTGGTCTCAAAAGTGATGATGCCCAAGAATCAGAAAGCTCCAACTATGACCAGTTCAACGTGTAACAACCCGTCAATATTTTGAGCCGTGATCCTGGCTTTCCGCAGATGAAGTCGTTTTGGTCTTGCTTCGCACAAAGAGGAAATAATACAGGATCAATATCGGATAAGGCAAGAGCGCCTGCTCAAAATCACCCTGCAAAAGGGAGTAAGTAGAGTACCCGAATAGAGAGAATATAATCAGAATATGCAGCCAGGCTATGGTGCGGCTGAGCATCACGGATATGCCAGACGTGGATTCTTCCCTCATCCCATTGATAGAACTGGATGATTTTGGAGCATACCGGGCGGTGATGGACTTCCGGTGGCGTCATCAATAGCATTTGTGAGAGCTTTTACTGTGAAGGGCTTGGAGATGACAGAGTCGAAGATGGCGCCTTCAAGAAGCCAGGGGGTTCCAGAAATACCTATGACTGGGGTATAGGGTCTCTCAGAGCTTCGAATGTGCCGAGCCACACCGTGCCCGTCAACGCCAGGCATCAGAATATCCGTGATGACCAGATCATAGGTGCGGCCATCAAACATGAGTACGCCTTCTTGGCCGTCAGGCGCTGTTTCCACATGGTGCCCGAGCATGACTAGTATCTCTTTTAGCACCTCAGAAACGACACTCTCGTCATCAACAAGCAGGATGTTAAGCATACTTCACCATCCTATGTTTCCCGGCATTTCCTTTATCGCGCATTACAATGTATCTTGTTCCTCTAATCATGTCAACTAAATATTCTACCATTCCTTAGGTACAGACACTATATGTTGTGTTTTTGGACAAAAGCGGGAGAGATTTTTCGGGGCGGTGATTCTGACGGGAGGCTGCACAAGGAAAATAAAACCCTTCTCAGGAATGTTGATCAGGGTTCAGGGAAAGCCTTAGATCCCGAGTTTTCCGTCGGGGGGAAGGGCGCAATCCCGCGCCACGGCGGATGAGCATTTTGAGTCCCGATAGATCGGGACAACGCCGCCACGCGGACTTAGATCCATGTCTGAGATGGGCTCTAGTTAATGCTTCGACCCACGGGCTTCTTACGGTGTTGTCGCCGGTGACGTTTTGTGGCGGGGCGCTGTCGCAACAAGACATAAGTGGCCCCTGTGCCCCCGTCACAGGCCCTGGCACTGGTGAAAGCAACCACCCATTTGCGCCAGGGGCCAGATGTGAGCCATTCCTTAACTTTGGTCTTAAGCACGGGCTCTTCGCGTGAAGAGAGGCCGCGTCCGTGTATGACCAACACAGCCGTTTTGCCGGACAGCAGAGTCTCTTTCAGAAACCTTTCAAATGCCTCTTTGGCATCCCCAACCCCAAGCCCGTGAAGGTCAAGGTGGGCCTGGATTGAAAAATCACCCTGATGCAAACGCCTGGCTACGTCAGGATTGACACCATACCCGATACCTTCCATATACTCTGGCGTGTCGGAAATAATGAACCCATCTCCCCCTCTCACCAGGTCCTCCAGCCGAGCCAGCGCCTCAACCTCAGGGTCCTGTTCCGATACCTTGGCCGGAGTGGCTTGTTTCTCTGTTGAAGCCATCGTCCGCACAATCTGCTCAACACCTGCCATGGCTTTCTCAAAGAACCCTGCCTCGGCATCAGGATTCAGCGTCTTGTCATGAACGACCTTTGCAGACTCTTCCTGACGACCGGAAGATAGCCGGAAAGCCTTCTTCTCCAGAAGCACCTTGAGGCTTTCAAAAGGTCGATAGGGCGCAGAGGGTCTGGAAGGTTTCCTGTCCATGCTTTCCAATACCCCAATCCTGGTGAGAGGAGACGTCTAAAAAGTGTCTCGGTAAGAATCCCGTATTTTGACAATATACCCCAAAGATGCTATCAGAATCAACTGTTGTATGAATTGGCGAAAATCATACATCAGGAGGAAGGACATGAGGGTAAGTTGTGATAAATGCGAGTGTGATATGAAAATAACCTCTAGTTTCAGGTACCTTTGCCAGAAATGTAGACACGAGTTTGAGATGGCACACGTTCAAGAGGCGAACAAGAAATACCGTGACGAGCACAAGAAGAACATAGAGTGGTTGAAGATCAGAGACCATCAGATCATTATCGTATCATAGGCCGCGGCACCGATTAGAAGTAACTTAAGGTCATCCCGGCATGTCGCCCATATTGGGCCTAAAAAGTACAAGTCTGGACTGAAGGAGGTCGAGATGATCGCCGACCTGGTCCGCCACAATAGAAGTTATCGCAGGTTTGACCAAAAGGCTTCCATAAAGCTTGAAACCTTAAAAGAACTTGTTGATCTCACGCGCTATTGTGCCTCAGCCGCCAATCTCCAGCCTCTAAAGTATATCATCTCATCCGAACCTGATAGGAATGCCACGATATTTGAACAGCTTGGTTGGGCGGCGTATTTAAAGGACTGGCCAGGGCCGTCAGAAGGTGAAAGGCCTGCTGCCTATATAATAGTGCTGGGTGATACCGCAGTTGTCAAATCGTTTGGGTGTGATCACGGCATTGCCGGACAGACCGTCCTGCTTGGCGCTGCCGAAAAGGGCCTTGGGGGATGTATGATAGGATCTGTCAAACGCAAAGAACTCCGCCAAGCCCTCGCCATACCTGTGCGCCTCGAGATTCTGCTTGTGATTGCCCTGGGAAAGCCAAAAGAGACCGTGGTCATTGAGCCCGTGGGACCTGATGGGGGTATCAAGTACTGGCGTGATGACCAGGGTGTTCACCATGTACCCAAACGATCCCTTGACGAGATCATGTTGAGTTGAACGCAAGCCAGTCGGAATAAGAATTCCGTCCCTGCCTTACAGAATTGTTGGGGACACCCTGCAGTCCTGATAGAACATAGACGGAGAACGCGCTCGCTGTTCCAGTGAAAGTCCCGTGAAAATCAAGAATTACCCTGATCAATACAAGATACCAACAACCACTAAAACCGGCCTCAAGATTCTCATTCGCCCTATTATGGCCGAGGACACGACACTTCTCTCGGCATTGTTTCATACTCTTTCCCCAAGAAGCATCTATCTCCGATTCTTTATGCCTGCAAAAGCCCCATCAGAGGAGATGTTGGCCAAGTTCACGAATGTTGATCATGATCGACATGTGGTCCTGGTTGCGGCTCAGACAAGTTCAGCAGGGGAAGAGATTCTGGGCGTGTTCAGGCTCATGTGCGATCCTGGGGGCAACGAAGGAGAATTGGCAATCGTTGTAGGAGATCCCTGGCAAGGAAAAGGTGTTGGCGCAAAACTATTGGAACACGGCGTCTCTGTTGCCAAAGAACGCGGAATCCATTCTCTCTTCGGAACGGTTCTGGCTGAAAATACGACGGTACTTGCACTTGCTCGTAGGCTGGGCCTCACAATTAAGTGGGACGCTGATGCCCGCTCGTACCACATAAGGATGGATCTGGATTCAATGGACCTGCAAGAAGCGGTGAACTCCTCAAAACGGAGGCATTCCATGCCTGACTGACCTGTCCCAAACTCAGGAACAAGAAAAGCCCCCAACGCATTAGAAAAGCGCCGTCAGGGGCTTTTTTCTTGACATGTACTTTATGTTGTGGTTAAAAAAAGTGCTGATACAATATATGGATTGAACCTCCAATGAAAAGGTAGGATAAAAACACAGGAGTTTGCCCCCAATAACACAGGGTTGTCTTCATGGGCGGTCCCGGCATTCCACACCACAAACCTGGGGAGGAATTGGCGTCATGACAAACGGGAAAGAGTGGGTTGAGCGTAGGAAGCACAAGCGGTTCGAAGTCCCGATAGGTGTATTTGTGGCGTTCAGACCTCATGACACCAGGCTCGGCGAAATCGTTGATATAAGCATGGGAGGGCTTGCGTTTCGTTATTTGGCTACCAAAGAACCGGTCAATGGATCATGCAAACTCAAGATATTCCCGACTGAAGGTGATTCTTACTTGAATGACGTCCTGTTTGACACCATTACAGATTTCGGAACCTACGAAATCCCTTTTACTTCAATAACAATGAGGCGAAGCGGTGTGCAATTTGGAGAATTGACGCACAACCAGATGTCTCGGCTCCAACATTTCGTTCATAACTACATCGAGGGTGATATCAGAGCTTAGGAAGAACATCTGTAGTCAATCGCCAAAGAGCATACGCCAGCTCAGAAAACTACCCTACCTTTAACCCAAAACCCCCAAACCCCAACGCCCTGCAACATTCCTGACCCATAACATATATGGCTTGTCAAGATTGGGTTTGCTTCGGCTGGGGTTTCTTCCCTTGGAGACCTCTGGAAAGCGCTCAATTCTGTTCAAGTTCAAGGGCAATTCTCCTGGACAACGGAATTGGACGGCCGTCGGGACGAGAGGCATAGGTATCCCGGGTGAAGCTTCCCCGCCCTGAAGGGCGGGGGTTCTGCCTTGCGGCAGTGCTTCGCGCCCCGGTAAGGAAAATAAACATTTTCATATAGCTCCCCTTGACCCCGTCCTGAAGGACGGGCGTTCTGCCTTACGGCAGCACTTCGTGCGCGGGGAGCGAGCCGGTCAATGCGAAGACTATTGCCGCAGGAATACTTTGAGTATTTTGAGTCCCGCGCAGCGGGATGAGCGTGAGGCAGGTACTTCAGTGAAGCTTCAGCGCCAATTGAAAAAAACGGGGAGGGTTCAAAGGTCTCTTGTGATGATGTCCGTTTCCTGAAGTCTTATCTCCTGCTTACCCGTTTTATCACTCCTCTTGCTGCCCATATTGTTAGCCGTACGAAGTAGACCAGTGCGATAGGCAACAAGATTGCGTAAATGCCCATTGGTAAGGATTCGCGTGGACGAACCCCGCCGGTTATGAGTGCAACAGAACATAGCAGGCTCCCTATAATGGCGCTCATGAGCCACAGCCACTCTTTTGTTACCTTCTTCATTACAAGCCTCCGTAAGGTAAGACGGTTTACGGTGCGGCCTCCAGGCCATGCTTATCAGAATACAATTGTCCACTACTTCTTTTTGGGGTTTCCTTTGTTCATTCTTTTCACCGACTTTTCCAACCTGCCTCACTGCATTCCCGAACTCATACGATCTCTATACTATATATTGTGCATCCGAACGCGTCAAACCACAAAATATGCTTGACAAACTTCACTATACCATGCTAACGTGTTTTTTGTCATGGTTGATTGGCGGGTCCTGTTTGGGAGTAGAACCCAGCCGCGAAGAAAGCGAGGTGGTACCTACACAAGATAGGACATCGAGCACGGGTTTAGTTTATGATCTCAGATGTGGAAGTCTGGGGCCGGTGGCACATTTTTTCTCTCTTACACTAAATGAAACCCTCGAGATGAGATTCTGACCCCGACCTCGGATTTCCCCTCATTGTCACCGGGCCAGAGGGGACCTCCTCCTTGCTCTAAGTTTCACACCTTGCGCAATCTCCCCAGCCATAATCCTCCTTGGGGAGGTCCCATGGCCCTTATTTCTTGCCGTTTCTCTATGCCCCCCATGGTTCAGGCAGTGACCTTTCGACCATACCAGGGCTGTTTCTTGCTTGACATGTACTTTATGTTGTGGTTGTATCATAGCATTAGTCGCAATATATAGTATGGTCTCCCTATCAACCGGAGACCGAAAACACTTTCTGTTTTGCCTGTAATAGTATCGTATTGTCCTTAAAGGTGGTCCTGGGATTCTGCACCACAAACCTGGTGGGGGGGTTCTCCATGACTGACACGGCAGAAGTAGTCGAGCAAAGGAGATATAAACGATACGAGGTCCCGACGGATTCATTTGTTGCACTCGGCCCCCAAAACAGCATACTGGGGCAAATCATAGATGTTAGCATGGGTGGGCTTGCGTTTCGTTTTATGGACAGCAAAAAGCCGACAGACAAATCATACCTGGACATATTCTTGACCGAACGTGATTTTTGTCTGGGTAAGGTGCCGGTTAAGGCTGTTTCGGATTATGAAATAGATAACACGGTGACTTGCAAGCTGGTCGAGGGAGTATACAGGTGTACTGCCATGAGGCGAAGTAGCGTGCAATTTGGTGAGTTGACACATCACCAGATGTCCCAACTCGAACATTTCATCCAGAACCACACCACGAGTGAACTGTAGGTATCCCATTCTGCCCTAAGTACAGGAAGGAACTAAGCCAGACCTGTCGTGTTCCTCTTGTTGGCCCCCGGCTTCAGCACCTCCTAACCTCTTATAATCCCTGATTAAAAGCATACCTTCTTAGCTCCCTCTAATTATCCACGCAAGAAACCACTGAATTTTGTTCCGTATTATAACCGTAAAAAAAGAGTGTTGCATTTATCGAAATTTGTGGTAACGGAATAAGTTGCTGACATTGGGCAATCACTATTAGCTGTTTGTTTGGCTGAGCCTTTGCGGTCAAACAGGCCTTTGAGCGGTTTGAGATGCCTGAAACAGAAAAGAGAGATTCCGAAAGATATGGTTTGGAGTTCCCTGTGCAGGCCATGTGGAAAGATGCGCTCGGAAGTGTGAAGGAAGAGAGAGCGACCGCCAACGATATGAGTCGTTCAGGTATGTACATGATCTGTAACAGTCCCGTTCACGAGGGGTGCCAGATTAATCTGGAGATCGACCTCACTATCTGTGCGGGAGCGGGAATAAAGAGCTGTGTCTCGGTTAAGGGGAGAGTAGTCAGGAGTACACGCTTGACAGGCCCTGATAGGGGCTATGGACACGCGATCATCTTTGATCAATATAGGTTTCTGAAGTCTTGATGGCAATGAGGCCATTGGCATTCGGCCAAGCATGCGTGAAAGACGAGTCCAGTCAGGAGGATTTGAATCATGACCAGCACAAAGGAGTCGATTGAGCCAAAGGAACATAGGCGGTTCAAGGTCCCAAAGGATGCATTTGTTGCGCTCAGGTCTGGTTACATTAAACTGGGGCAAATTGAACATGTAGGCATGGATGGACTTGAGTTTCGTTATGCTACCAGTGAAGGGCCACTGAACGAACCTTTTGAGCTAGACATATTCTTGGCAGGTAGTGCTTTCTATTTGTATAAGGTGCCGTTTGAGGCAGTTTCGGATTTTGAGACAGTCAACGAAACGCCATTCCCTGCTTTGCCAATGAGACAATGTGATGTGAAGTTTGGGGAGTTGACCACCAACCAGAGATCTCAACTCGAATACTTCGTCCACAACTACACAACGGGTGAAAAATAAGCATAGCATTCTGTGTTAGGCACTAAGGCAAAGCCGAATCTCTAATCAGTCTTCTTCAGCCGCTCAGTCCTTCATTTTCTTGATAGTTGACTAAAGCCCCGCCCGGTTTGCAGTCCTCCTTT
>JBEQLC010000054.1:0-9374 GCA_040326175.1 Desulfobacteria bacterium
ACGAGAGATGAAGCGCAACGCCGCAGATGGACTTTTTACGAAGCCGTCACTCTTAAACAAGAACTGGACAGCGCGCCAAGTATCTATTGGAGGATTACACTATGGAACGTACGCGAGTCGCGATCACAGGGGTGGGTGCTATTACCCCCATCGGATGTGGAAAAGATGTATTCTGGAATGCACTCATGGAAGGCAAATCTGGCGTCGACCTTGTGACAAGGTTTGACACATCTGGATTCAAAACCAAGATAGGTGCTGAGATCAGGGACTTTGATCCCCAAGAATATGGAATTAAGCCCAAGGATGCCAAGAGAATGGACCTGTTCACCCAGTACGGGGTTGCTGCGGCCACTCTTGCCATCGAGGATGCAGGTCTGGAATTGGGTGAATATAACGACAGGGTAGGAACCATAATAGGCACAGGCATCGGCGGTTTGATGACCCTCGAAGAGGAAAAAAGAAAACTAGTCGAGAATAAGAATCCATCAAGGGTGAGCCCGTTTCTTATCCCTATGATGATGCCCAATGCGATCAATGCCAACGTGAGCATCATGCATAAGCTGACCGGAACAAGTCCCTGTCCGGCAAATGCCTGTGCCACAGGTTCATACGCCTTGATATACGCCTGCAAGGATATTTCGCTGGGCGACGCTGATGTCATCGTAAGCGGAGGGAGCGAGGCGATTCTTACGGAAATGGCGGCAAGTTCGTTCGCGAACATGAAGGCATTATCCCGCAACAATGAGAATCCTAAAGGCGCATGCCGACCCTTTGACAAAGAAAGAAACGGCTTTGTCATCGGTGAAGGTGCGGGGGTGTTGGTTCTTGAGAGTCTAGAACATGCCCTCAACAGAGACGCAAAGATATATGCAGAGATAGTAGGGTATGCAACCAACACGGATGCCTATCACATAACAGCTCCTGATCCGGGAGGCAGGTTGGTGAAGAAGGCCATCCGCGATTCCCTCAATATGGCCGGTCTGGATCCAAAAGACGTTGATTATATAAATGCCCACGGCACTTCAACCAAGCTAAATGATAAGTCTGAGGCCATGGCAATTTGTGAGGTATTTGGGGACTACAAGGTGCCGGTCAGTTCTACCAAGTCCATGATAGGGCACCTTATTGGGGCTGCCGGAAGTATCGAAGCCATAGTCTGCGCCCTGGCCATAGAAAAACAGTGCATCCCGCCCAGCAAGAACTATGAGACGCCTGATCCCGAGGTTGATCTGAATGTCATAACCGAACCCACCCCGGCGAATCTGAATGTGGTGATGAACAACTCCTTTGGTTTTGGTGGCCATAACGCCGTGATGATACTGCAGAAATATACGGAATGATCTTTATGAGCTGATCAGGATTTGGAGAGGGCTGCAATCTTCTCTGGGGTTGCCCCCCGGACTAATATCTGTTTGGTCCTGCTGCCCTGGCCCCGGACGATTTCCACATCCGATTTTCTTACCTTCAAGGATTTCGCCAGAAAATCAATACACATCTTGTTGGCAGCCCCCTGGACAGGAGGAGCTGTCAGCTTTATTTTCAAGGCATCATCCTTCAGGCCCACGATTTCATTCCTGGACCCTCTGGGTTGAATGACAGCCTTGAAAATAACCCCTTCATGGGTTTCCTGAATCCACATAGGAAGTGCCTAGAGTGAACTAAAGTGTCTAAAGTGAACTAAAGTTGACGACATAGGGAACCTTCCGCAAAAAATGTTTTTGGTCTTGATAATGCTTTCGGCTACCTTGAACTATAGACCCGTAGAATGGCATTTAACATGCCACCGTGGCGGGCGGATATAAAATCCGCCCCTACGTACGCCCCATCTATTTGGCCTAAACGATCATCGTTACCATTTCTTGCTGTTCTCTTCGCCCCGGCTTTTCACTTTAGGCACTTTAGTTCACCCTGGCCCAGACCTGACTTATAGGCATAATAGCCCAATCCAGACCGGGTAGCGTCCTGTAGGCTCAGCAGGCTAATCTGAGCACGTAGCTCCAGGGCGGGCTTTAGTTCACTCTAGGCACTTGTTTTTCCCCTTCCCTTTTGCTTGATCTGGTTAATGATCTGGGTCGAGGAGACTGCCTGAGTTGTTGTAATCAGTTCAACGCGACCACCCAACCTTTCCACAATTTCCCGTCCCAAAACAGTTTTTGTCGTATAATTACTCCCTTTGGTCAGAACATCGGGGCGAACGGATTCAATGACATGCTCAAGTTCTTCTGTCGAAAAAAGCGTGGCATAATCTACACAGTCCAGGGCGCTGATGATGCGAAGGCGCTCCTGAGCCCCAATAATGGGCCGCCCATCGCCTTTAAGTGCCTTAACAGATTTGTCATCATCAATGGCCACAATGAGCACATCACCCATCTTCTTTGATGCGGAGAGGAGTTTGACGTGTCCTACGTGGAGAAGATCAAAACACCCGTTTGTCATCACAATGGTTTTGCCTTCTGCCCGGAGGCGCTCGACTATGGGAACCAGGTCAGACATTGTCTTTTGCTTGGCTGCCAACGCCCGCATCGACGGCTCAAGGGCCTTAAGGAGTTCCTCTCCAGAGACAGTTGCCGTTCCCACTTTTCCCACAACAATTCCTGCTGCAACATTGGCGAGGGCAGCGGCCTGGCGAAAAGCCGCTCCCGAGGCGAGCCCCAAACCGAGTACAGCCAAAACCGTATCCCCGGCCCCGGAAACATCAAAGACTTGTCGGGCTTCATGGGATATCCGGTAAGGCTCTTCACCATGCTCAAAGAGAAACATCCCTTCTTTGCCACAACTCATGAGCACCTTTTGGACCGGAATATCATGGACCAATTTCTGACCGGCTGCTATGAGCGACACATCGTCCACGATCTCGATCCCGGCAGCCAAAGAGGCCTCCCTCTTGTTGGGCGTAACCGCTGTAGCTCCTGCGTATTTCTTAAAATTGAGCCCTTTGGGGTCGACAATTATCACCTTTTTGTGCTCCTCAGCCGTATCAATGAGCCGTCGGAGCAATGGCTCCGTAAAAAGGCCCTTCCCATAGTCGGAGAGCAGGACTACCTGGAAGTCGTCGATTCGCTCCTTGAAAAACTGGACCAGTCTATCCGCATGGTCGCCTGATATTTCTTGCTTTGTTTCCCGGTCTATGCGGAGTACCTGCTGGTGTCCTGCAATTATGCGGGTCTTTCTGGTCGTAGGCCTATTTGGATCCTGAATAAGACCCTCCGTGTCAACGCCCAAGTCCTCGAAAAGCTTGAGCAGAAGCTTGGCATTTTCACCCGCACCAATAACACTTGACACCGAAACCTTTGCGCCAAGGGCAACAAGGTTGTGGGCCACGTTACCCGCTCCACCCAGGGTGGTGGTGTCCCTGGCTACAGAAACAATCTGGACCGGAGCCTCAGGGGATATGCGCTCCACTTCACCCCACAGATACTCGTCGATCATCAGATCGCCGAGTACAAGGATTCGGCACATTTCAAAGCTTGAGAGATCTATATTCATAAGCCCGCTCAGTATTTCGACCCGCCACACAGGCGGGTTGCGTTATCCCTTTAGTTGCATAAACAACATGGCAAAAGGTTGTAAAAACCAATAATAGCCTTTCTCCGCGAGATATTTGAACGATTTCGTGGAATTCACTGCGGGTGATATCCAGAAAACTAGAAAAACAGCCATGTTGTTTACCCTTCGGGAAAGCCCATGATACTGCATCTCCTGCGTTGCCAAGGGTTCGGCGGAGCTTACTACAGCCTCACCCTTGGACGCCTTGGATCTGCAGCACCCTCGGCTTTTGCAACGTTAGGGTTATTTGAAGAACTCTACTATGGAATTATCGTTCAGGCAACACTGAATCCTATAACAACTTGTGGATCTGACGGGCCAAAGTTGGCCTCATAACGGGATAGGAACTCCTCCTTAGAAAAGCGATGTTCTTGGGTACCATGGTGCTCTACAGCGTAGCTTGCGCAAACAGCACCAATGCGGGCGGCCTCCGGCAGACTCTTCCCCGTTACGAGCCCCTTGACTACACCTGCCCGATAGGCATCACCCGCCCCGGTGGGATCCATGACCTGAGAGGCGCGGGCAGCGGGGATCTTGACTTCCTTATCGCGGGTGCAAAGGAGAGAACCATTCTCTCCAAGGGTCGTAATGACGCTCCCCGTATGCTGGAGGAGTTCTGCTTTGTCAACGCCTGTGGCCCGCACGATCATCTCTAACTCGTAATCATTGGAAATCAATAGGCTTGAGCCCGTGAGCATTTCAAGCAACCGTTCTCCAGAAAATTCCGGTATATTTTGGCCCGGATCAAAGATATAGGCTATATTCTTCTCTCTACAGATGCGGGCATAGGTGTGCATGTCTTCGAGATTGCCGGGGGCAACAATGGCCAGAGCTTTTTCGGGGTCCACGCCGTCGAACTTAAACGAGGACGGGTGCTTCATGGCGCCTGGATTGAATCCGGTGATTTGATTGTCGGCCTGGTCCGTAGTAATATAAGCTCCGGCAGTCAATTCTTCTGAAATCCGGCGTATCCCCTGTAAGGAAAGTCGATGTTCGCGCAACCAGGCTTCATACCTGTCAAAGTCCTTCCCGGCTGTAGCCAGGATCCGGGGCTGTTCCCCCAAAAGGGCAAGGCTGTAGGCGATATTTCCCGCCGTGCCTCCGAACTTCTCTTTCAGACCGTTGACGGTAAAACAGACGTTTAAGATGTGAATCTTGTCAGGCAGGATATGATCTGAAAATCTTCCCGGAAAATCCATGATCCTGTCATAGGCCAAAGATCCAGATACAAAAATCTTCATATGAACACTCTTTGTTAAAAAAGGACTTGCTGACAACCTTGAGGTTAAGTTTCCCCGAATGAACAGGGCGTGTGCACAGAAAACCCTAACGTTGCAAAAGCCGAGGATGCCGCAGATCCAAGGCGTTGAGGGTGAAGCTGTAGTCATTTACCGCGAACCCTCAACAACGAAGGAGATGCGGTATCATCGGTTTTCCCAACGGGTAAACAACGTGGCTATTTTTCTCTCTTTCTGGATGTCACTCCCGGTTAATTCGTGATTCACCGAGAATACAGTTCACAACTGCTTGATATTACATTAGGCTTGGCGTTCTATGCCACGTTGTTTATGCAACATTGGGGGAAACATAGCGTCAAGGAAGGTCCGGAGTCAATGGAAAAGGAATTAGTCCCAGAGATGCAACGGCAGGCAAGAATCTTTCAGGCGATGGAGACGCCTGCCTTTTATCCCCACCCTGTGCTTTCCATTGAGCAACGTGAAACCCATATCTCCAAGGTTTTTTTGACAGGCTCATATGTGTATAAGATCAAGAAACCGGTCAATCTGGAGTTCCTGGATTTCACCACACTGAAAAAGCGGCTTCATTTCTGCCACCAAGAGGTGATCCTTAATCGTCGCCTGACGCACAACGTTTATCTTGATGTCGTTCCCATCACCTTTGAGGATGGCCAATACTATCTGGCGGGGCCGGGGGCTCCCGTCGAATATGCGGTGAAGATGCGCCAACTCCCTGAGGACCGTTCAATGGTCCGATTGTTACGAAGAGGAAAGATCGACAAGGAAGCCCTTGAGGAGCTATCCCGCATTCTCGCCAGGTTTTATAGCCAGGCTCCTACTGGCGGGAACATCAATACCTTTGGGTCATGGGAAACGGTTTGGACCAATTGCGAGGAGAACTTCAGACAGACGGAGATGTTTATAGAAAGGATACTTGACGAGCGAATGTTTCAAATTGTTCGGGCCGCCACTCGTTCGTTCTTGCGCAGATGGCAAGATCTCTTTGAGCATCGCCTCGAAAGGAAGAAGATTCGTGATTGCCACGGGGACCTGAGAACTGGACACATTTATTTTGCGGATGAGATCCAGATCCTTGACTGCATCGAATTTAATGAGCGTTTCAGGTACGGAGATATCGCGTCTGATCTGGCCTTCTTGGCCATGGATCTCGATTACGAGAGCCACCCAAAGATTGCCCAGGACCTGCTTGAGGCATACGTTCAGTATACAAAAGACCAGGACGTGTTTGTACTGCTCGATTTCTATAAGTGCTACAGAGCCTTTGTAAGGGTCAAGGTAGATTGCTTTCGTCTCCAGAAGGGAAATCTTGGCAAGCAGGAAACCAGTTCGCTCCTAAGGCAAACCCGTAAATACATGGACCTTGCCTATCGTTACGCAGTTCAGTTCACTCGCCCGACTCTCTGGGTGGTTTGCGGCATGCCGGCTTCGGGCAAAAGTACCATTGCTAAGAAACTGGCCGAGACACTCGATGTCAAAGTACTTCGTTCAGATGTAATCCGCAAAGGACTTTTTCGCCTCCAACCCGACGAAAAGATAGACGTTCCATTTGAAAAAGGCATCTATTCAAAGGGCGCCAGTTCACTCACCTACGGGAGGCTCCTCCTTCTGGCCCAGGACGAGATCGAAAAAGGTTATTCCGCCATTTTGGATGCGACATACAACAGCCGGCATCATCGTAGTGAAGTCCTGCGCCTCGCAAAGGACATGGACACAAACCTGATGTTTGTGGAATGCACGTGCCCCGAAGCCATACTCAAGGAACGTCTGATGAGCAGGGAGGAGACGTCTTCGGTCTCTGATGCACGTCTTCGCCACTATGCAAAGATTAAAGCGCGGTTTGAGCCCTTGAATGAGGTTCGTGATGAGATGCACATAAGCGTGGACACCGAAAGGTCTCTTCAGGAAAGCATGGAGCACATTCTTTCCAGGGATTACGTTCTCGAATGCGTGCAGACAGCAGATGCCCTGAAAAGGTAAGGTTCGCGGGGAGACGGGGACAAGCCGATCATTCACAAGGGAGGGCAATGGTAATCTTCACAACATTGGTGTTTTCTTTCTTCACATTAATGATTCCGCCATGCTTGTGGATGATGACTCTGCACATGGGGACATCCATAATAGCTGCATCCGGCTGGCCCTTGGCAAAAGGGTAGTCAACTACAAAAGGGTAAAAGAAGTGTTCGATATCATCATCTGAAATATGAGCTAACTCGTACGTCAGTATTACTTTGGCATATTCACCGTTTATTTCGGTGGCAACTTGAATCTCGCCCTTCTCTTTCATTCTGAAGAAGGCGTTTTCCATAAGATTGGTAAGGACCTTTTCGAAGACGTCGCAGTCGAGTTTTATCTCATTAAGCCTGGGATCGTCGTGCAGCTTGACGGCAAAGCTTCCATTCGGGAATTCAGATTTCACGCTATCAATGGCGCGGCTAACAACCGTGTTGAGGTCACACGATGATAACCGGATTGACGTAGGTTCAATATAGGCGGTCATCATCTTCAGGATCTTTTCGAGCCTTTCCACTTCCGCCACAACCAACTCGGCCTTTTCCATCCTTGGGTCCGAAGGATCAAATGATTTTAATAAGCGTCTGGTCAATCCGCCTACGGAAGTCAGAGGATTTCTGATCTCGTGGGCCAGACGGGCTGAGACCTCTCTCAGCGTCTGAAGCTCTTCTGCTTGCACTATCTTTTGCTCAAGCTCCCGCCGGGCAGTAACATCCACAACGATTCCGTCCAGCCTTATGAAGTCACTATTATCAAATACAGGAACAGCGTGATCAATCACGTGTATGACATGACCATCTTTGTGAATCATCCTGTATTCAGCAAGAAACTCATTCCCTTTGGCCAGACATTCCTCTAAATCGGCAAGAACCCGCGTCCTGTCATTCGGATGGATATGCTCAGCCCATAGCTCGTGATGCCCGCTTAACAGGCGGGGTGTTATTCCAATGGTCTGCTCAACAAACCTGTTCAAAAACATGGCGCTTCCGTCAGCCATAACCATGTAAACAATCAGGGGAACGTTTTCCACTAGGGTTCGATAGGTCTTTTCAGATTCCTTCAACGTCCGGGTTCGATGCTCCACCATCGACTCCAGGTTCTGAGCATAGTCCTTTACCTTTCTGCGTGATTCCTCCAATGATGTTAACATCTCATTGATCGCCCTGGCCATGGTGCCGAGTTCATCAGCACTCTTTACCGTAATCCTTGCATCACGATGCCCGGCCGCAATCTCGTCTGCAGCCTTCACAACCTGTTCTATGCGCTTGGTAAAAATAATGGATATGAACCAAACAAAAGATATGGACAAAGCAAGGCCTGCAAGCCCAATGATTATGGCAATGGTCCCATATCGTTTTAGAAGAGCCAGTGTTTGACTTCGATCCACGCTGATTTCTGCGACAGCCACAATCTTTGATGAAAAGTCACGAACCGGCCCTATGATGACGGCCATGTCCCTGTCGTCCAACCTCGCCGTGTGGATTACCACATCTCCCTTGTCAAAGGCTTCATTGAAGAACTCAGGGGTAGGAAAACCGTTGCTCAGGGTCGATGCAAAAACCCTTGGCTTTCTGTCACCGCTTTCGTCCGGTACGTAGAGGGTCAAATCCGCCCCATAACTCTCTTTGAATTCCCTGAGAAGCGGTTTTTCAAAAGAAAGCCCGAATTCTGCCGTACCGACTTGCTCGCCCTCGTGAAATACAGGGACCACGCTTCGAATACCAAAGCCGAAGGCCCCCCTCTCCAGGCCACCAACACCTGTGCCTGTTTCCCTCGCCTTATTGATGGTATGCCTGTAGCCTTCCATCCTTTCCCCGTGTTGGCCCAAGGCATGGAGACGCAAGAAAGATGTAGCAGGAGGCACGTGGAAGTGAAATTGGCTGATCCCAAAGTCCTCCTGTAACCCCTGGTAAGCGGGATGTAGGATGTCTATCAACCGCTGACGGTCTCTCTTCGCAAAAGCCTCCGCAACCTCCGGGTTCCTGGCCACCAAATAGGCAAGACTCATGGCCATATTGGCCTTAAGATCGATCTGGTTCAAGAAATACTGGTATTGATTTCTTAAGCGCTTTTCTTCGTTGACATGAATCAGACTAGCCTGGAAGCGGTAGGAGACCACAAACAATGCCGTAGCTCCCATAAAGGCGAGAAAAAGGAATGGGATGAGAAGCTTCCACTTGAGACTAATATCGTGCAGGCGGCTTAGATTGCAGCTCCCCGCAGCAGGCTGCGGGGAATCTTCGACCGTAAGGAAGTTTGTCATTTTTCGATTTGCTCGCTAACCTTTATCAGCCTCTGGCGGGTTTATCCGCGATAAATCGGGACGGGGGATGCCCTCGCTATGGCGGTTCAACTATGGCTCCGAAGGGCATTGGAACTGTATCTGCATTCGCCCTATAAAACATGTTAGCTTCTTTGTCGAGTTGTTTCCCGGTTCTTCCGTGCTCTTGCATGACCATAGAAGCTATTTCTTCTAATGCATGAAGGCATTCGGACAAGGCGGGACTCACAATCCTTGGGCAGGGAGAGAAGAGTGTCTTGTTGGGTCACCTGACTGGT
>JBEQLC010000055.1:0-9247 GCA_040326175.1 Desulfobacteria bacterium
TCCTTACCGGGGCGCGAAGCACTGCCGTAAGGCAGAACGCCCCCCCCTTCAGGGCGGGGAGGCTTCACAACGGACAACAAAGAGCGGACAAAGGACATTAAGGTGACAAAGAAAACAGTTAAGAATCAGCTCCCTTTGATTCAGGACGCAGATCTGGCCGGCAAGGTGGTGCTGGTTCGTGTGGATCATAATGTGGTGAAGGGTGGAATTATCCGCGACCCCTACCGCATCGACCGAACGATCGGTACCCTCTACAACATTGTTGAGCGGGGCGGACGGATCATACTAATGACCCACGTTGGAAGGCCTAGGGACAAGAAGACCGGTGAGATAACCTGTGATCCCTCCACCTCCATAGAACCTATTGCCGCCTATCTGGAGCGGAAGCTTCACTCCAAGATTCACGTACCCGCCTTTCGCGTCGAAGATAAACGAGGGATTCACGGGATTGACACCTCGATCAATCTGGCGATCAAGGATCTCAGGCAACACAAAGTCGGCGGTATATATCTGCCAAACACACGGTGGTTTGAGGGGGAAGAGTCAACCGGAGAGTTGAGGGAGTCCTTTGTTCGTCAGTTGGCCGGACTTGCAGACGTCTTTGTGAATGACGCCTTTGGATCATGGCAGCCCCATGTGTCGACGCACGACATTGCCAATCATCTGCCATCATACGCAGGCTTTCTCATGCAGGAAGAGATCAGCCATCTGGATCAAGTCCTTCGGCCTGAACGGCCTTTTGTGGCTGTGGTAGCCGGTGCAAAGTATGATACCAAGATAGGTCCTCTCAACGAACTCTACAAAAGGGTGGACCATCTCATCTTGGGCGGCGTGATCTATAATACGTATCTGTGTGCCAAGTATAATGTTCGCCTTGCCGGTGTTTCAGAAGATGATATCAAAGCGGCCAAGAAGCTTGTATCCCGGGACAAGAAGGTCAATAAGATTGTTGAACTTCCCTATATTGTGGAGTCAGACACCTTAGGCGAGAAAGTCCAAGGACAATATAGAACCATCAAGATCAAGGATTTCGTAGCCGGCAAATCGTATGGTTATGGCCTCGACATCGATCAGAGGTCTTTTTCCGACAAAAAAGTGGCAGACGTGATTGCTTCGGCCAAGACCATTTTTGTCAATGCGGTCATGGGTTATACACCGTATTTTACTGAGGGCTCTGAGGCCCTTGACCGGACGATAGATAAAAACCAAACGGCGTGGAAGTTTTACGGCGGTGGGGACACCCTCCAGGAGTTTAAGAGCCTTTGTCCTGGTCTATATCTTGCGGTATTGGATGACGCCCTCTATTACTTCTTCACAGGTGGGGGATCGGTCCTCAAAGCGATTGAAGAAGACGATCCCTATGGTATGAAACCGGTCCAGACGCTGATCAATAACAAGAAAGCCGTTCAAAAGGGATTGACAAGATAGGTCTTCTTCTGTAAATTTCCACTTAAATTCATCGTTCCATCACTCCAGCCTGCCCGCCGGTGCCTAACAATGGCAGGCGGGTACTCCAATACTCCAACTGGAGCGAAGCGACTTTGTGGTCCCATCGTCTAGCGGTCTAGGATACTGGCCTCTCACGCCAGAGACACGGGTTCGATCCCCGTTGGGACTACCACAATAATATTGAGGGATTACGCGATGAGCGGATCCCTCTTTTTGTTCCCTGGCAAGTTGTTCCCAACAGCATTCCCAACACATTCCTACATTTTAACCCAGCCTTCTGTAGAAGCCTCCAGTGTTTCCCACTGGGGGCTTCTTTCTCTGCCTTGTGGACTTCCTACTTGCCTTTGTACAAGTCCTCGACTCTGTGGCCCCTCCGGGCTTGGGTCGGGGAAAAGCCATTAAGGCTAAAGTCAGAACCCCAAGCACGCACCAGGAGTTGCACAAGACCGTGCACGTCCTGCCGGGTCATCGCATAACTATTGTCGTCCTTGAACTGACAAGACTCGCACGGCAGGTCCTTCAACTTGCGCAAGGCAGCTTCCCTAAGGCACTTGCTGTAAAGGCGACAGTTTATGTTCCTCATTTCTTCACTTGGGGAGGCCCGCTCAGGACCCCATCCTCCTTGGAAGTTCCGGAGAAGCGGTCAAGATTAAGGGTTTGGCTCTTCAACCGTCTTCGCCATTTTCATGAAGTGCGTGGCTTAACCAAGCCACATCAATATACAATTCCAAGCTGTCCACCATTAAGCTGTGACCCGGATAAGCTGTCACAAACTGCGGGTTCATTTACGCCCCTTTTTCTGCTCCGCTGCCATCTGCCTCAAGGTTTTGCCCAATTTGCTTTTAGTGTCGATGTCTCCTGGGTCCAGGTCCAGGACGGCCTGAGAGATTCTTGTCCGATTGTCTCCCGTGAACCTGTCAATCCCGAATTGCTGAGAGGCAATGAAAGCAAGCCGGTCCACAACGTTGCATGCCTGAACAATGGTCTCGCCCTGATCGCGGTCCGCCGTGGCGGCCACTGCCTTGATGCCCGCTCTTTCATAATTCCGTAATTTGAAGCTCGTGGGATATTTCTTTGAATCGACCACAATGACGATATCCTTTCCAACTACTTTAGGTATATTACACTACCATATGCCAAAAGTAGTGTCAAGGTTTTTTTTGAGGGGTACCATGAAAGCACAACGGACCCTAACTTTGCAAAAGTCGAGGATGCCGCAGATTCAAGGCGTTGAGGGTGACGCTGTAGTCATTTACCGCGAATCCTCAACAACGAAGTAGATGCGGTATCATCGGCTTTCCCAACAGGTAAACAACATGGCAGGTTTTGCGCTTTTCGTGCATATCACTCGTAGTGAATTCCCCAAAATCGCTCAAGAAGACCGCAAAACAAGACTATTATTGCTTTTTAGGACCTTTTGCCATGTTGTTTATGCAACATTAGGGTGGGTCTGCTTCATGGCCTTTGCCGAGGCATGACAGGCGCAGGCAGTTGGACTTAGAATTCAGATCGAACGAATGACCTGCAAACCCTCAGGTTCAGACGGGGGCCGCACTGCATTTTCGTGACATCAAATATGGATGGCGTCCATGTCAGGATGGGAAAGCTTTACAATTCGGTTGATGTGGTGTGACAGACATGCTATTTGCTATTCAGGGGTACCGGGAATGGCGGCCCGATCCCATCGGGCTTGTGTGAAGAAATAAGAACTCGGTATTGTAACAAAACAGCTTTTTCGGCGAGGAGGTTCTCATGATCACTATAATCTCGGGTATCGTCCTGCTGTTATTCTTTTTGGCTTCGGCCATAAGAATCCTGAATGAGTATGAGCGCGGGGTCATCTTCCGCCTTGGGCGGGTGATAGGCGCCAAAGGCCCCGGCCTGATTATCCTAATACCCATTGTGGACAAGATGGTGAAGGTAAGCCTGCGCCTGATTGCCATGGATGTTGATCCCCAGGACGTGATTACGCGGGACAACGTCTCTGTGAAAGTCAACGCGGTTATTTACTTCAGGGTGATGGACCCGGTTAAGGCGATCATTGAGGTGGAGAACTACAACTATGCAACTTCTCAGCTTGCACAGACTACGCTCCGAAGCGTATGCGGGCAGGCTGAGCTGGACGAGCTTCTTTCGGAGCGGGACAAGACCAACACCCAGCTGCAGGAAATCCTGGATACACATACGGATCCGTGGGGGATAAAGGTCTCCACTGTGGAAGTCAAGCATATTGATCTCCCGCAGGAGATGCAGAGAGCCATGGCCAAGCAGGCCGAAGCCGAGCGCGAGCGACGTGCCAAGGTGATCAACGCAGAAGGAGAGTTTCAGGCAGCGGACAAGTTGGCCGCGGCAGCGACCATTATCGGGGACCACCCCATGGCCCTGCAATTGCGATATCTGCAGACTCTGCGCGAGATCTCGGCGGAAAACAATTCCACAACCCTGTTTCCGATTCCGATAGATCTTTTCAAACCGTTTCTCTCCCTGGTTGAAAAAATCAAACCCGAGGAGGGTTAAAGATCAGGAGCGGCTGTGGGTTGTTGATGGTCAGGGCATCAGCACGGGCATAGCAGCTTGAAGCTGATCCGTGATAACTTGAGGTTTACTACTGAGATAGAAAAAGGAGAATGCGTTTATGGGAAAAAAGGAAAAAGAAGACAAAAAGGAAAAGCCCCTGGATCGGATGACTGCCAAAGAACTGCGGGAGACAGCCCTGAAGATTCCGGAGATGACCGGAGTGCACGCCATGAACAAGGCTGAGTTGCTGGCTGCCATCAAGAAAGAACGGGGCATTGTGGATGAGAAGATCAAGAAATCTGACGTGTCAGTACGTCACATAAAGGAAAAGATAAACGCCCTCAAGGCTGAGAAGGCCGAGGCTCACAAAGGGAAGGATAAGGCAAGAGCCAAGGTATTGAGGCGGCGTATAAGTCGGCTTAAGAAGAAAACACGGAGAGCTGCATAGGGCTGACATGGTCACCCCTTCTGACATAGCCTTTGACATAGATGGGGTGTTTGCCAATACCATGGCGCTCTTTTTAGAGATTGCACGCAAGGACTATGGTATTAACCATATTCGATATGAGGACATCACCACATATTTTCTTGAAGAGTGCTTGGACATAGATCCTGAAATCATCAAAGTCATCATAAACCGAATACTGGAAGGAGAGTTTGAGTCGGATCTCTTGCCTATTGATGGGGCTGTTGAAGTGCTATCTGACATCGGTAAGGCGCACCCACTTCTTTTTGTGACAGCTCGCCCCCAGCTTGCAACCGTAAATAAATGGGTTCACAGTATGCTTTCCTTGAATCCGTCTGACATTGAAGTGATTGCCACGGGTACCTTTGAAGGGAAGGCCGATGTGCTCAATGCACGCGGTGTCCGGTATTTTGTGGAGGACTATCTCGAGATCTGTTATATGTTGAGCGAGAGTGCAATCACTCCCATCCTCTTTAGCCAGCCTTGGAATCGCTCTTCTAATCATCCATTCATGGAGGTCGGCAGTTGGGCGGAGATTAGAGCCCTTGTTGACTTGCACGCCTGTTAGTTTTGACCGGCTGGCTCCCCGCGCACGAAGTGCTGCCGTAAGGCAGAACGCCCGTCCTTCAGGACGGGGAAACTTCACTATTTTTTTCCTTTGACTGAGCGAAAAACTGTGGTATTCTTTATGTTTTTCAAGATATTGGTGTTCTCATAATCCAACAGGTGCTTGACGTGCAGGTGCTTGACGTGCAGCGCGGCTTACAATGTTATGAGAGAATGGATAGAACGTTTTATTGAAGCTGTGTCAGCTGAAAAGGGTTTTTCTCCCAACACTTGCAGAGCATACCGCAACGATCTGGAACAATTTTTGGCCTATCTTGGCGATTCGGCAAACGGTTTGCTCAAAGGCGGAGAAGAGGTCAAAGTCTGTGACGTGGATGACATGGTCATCCGGTCGTATTTGGGATTTCTGCACGGAAAGAACCAAAAGACTACCATCGCCCGGAAACTTTCAGCTCTGAGGTCGTTTTTTCGATTTCTGGTCAAAAGGGGTGCCATAAGCACAAACCCGGCAGAGAGCGTCTTAACTCCCAAGCGAGGAAGACCCATACCTAAATATTTGCCGGTGGATGAAATGTTTCGTCTGTTGGAGGGGGTGAAGGGGACATCGGTGCTTGCCCTGCGGAACCGGGCCATTTTAGAGACCCTCTATTCTACGGGCGTGCGAGTGGCCGAGATGGTGGGAATGGATGTTGGGGATGTAGATTTCGACAAAGGGTTCGTGCGGGTGATCGGAAAGGGGAACAAAGAGCGTTTGGCCCCCGTAGGGGAAAAGGCGCTGGCTTGCATACATGCTTATCTCGACAAAAGGGGCAAGGCAGCGGGATCTGGGATTGCAGGGGATGAGCCCCTGTTGTTAAACAACAGGGGAGGACGATTAAGCACACGTTCGATTGCACGTCTGCTGGAGCAGGTGGTTCGACAGTTGGGACTATTGAGCCCGATAAGTCCCCACGGGCTTCGGCATACCTTTGCCACGCATATGCTTGATGCGGGAGCTGATCTCAGGGTGGTGCAGGAATTGCTGGGTCATGCAAGCCTGACGACAACCCAGATATATACTCATGTGAGTATCGATCGGCTAATGGAGGTTTACGACAAGGCACATCCCAGACGGTAGGGATGGAGAAAGTGCCTAAAGTTGTGGATAGAAGAGGATAGATCAGAATATCGAATATCGAATATTGAAACCCGAGTTCAATAAGTAAGTGCAACACTTTTCGGATTTCGAGCTTCTGTCGTCCACTTCGTACGGGAGACATTAAGTGAGCGAGGATAAATTCCACGGTACGACAATTTTGGCAGTGCGACGAGGCAAGCATGTGGCGGTGGCGGGTGACGGTCAGGTGACCTTGAAGGATACCATCATGAAACACCACGCCAAGAAGGTGCGAAAGATATATAACGACAAAATCATTGTCGGCTTTGCCGGGGCCACGGCTGACGCCCTGCATCTATACGAACGCTTTGAAGGAAAGCTTGAGCAATTCAACGGGAATATCACCCGATCCGCTGTTGAGTTGGCCAAAGACTGGAGAACCGACAAGTATTTAAGAAGGCTGGAAGCCATTCTGGTGGCCGTTGACCGGGATCACTTATTCCTGATATCCGGTAGCGGCGATGTCATTGAACCTGACGAAGGGGTTTTGGGGATTGGATCGGGGGGCGCCTATGCACAAGCTGCAGCGAGCGGCTTGATCCGTCACACCGAATTGGACGCAAGGACGATCGTAGATGCTGCCATGAAAATTGCGGCAGGGCTTTGCATTTATACAAACGAAGAGATTACTATTGAAGAGCTGAAATGAGTTGTGAGCCCTGTGGGAAGTCCACAGGGCCACATCCAGGGAATATTGATGAAGCAACTGACACCACGTGAAATTGTATCAGAACTGGACAAATACATTATCAGTCAGAAGGATGCCAAGCGCTCTGTGGCCATCGCTTTAAGGAACCGTTGGCGGCGACAGCAGGTCCCGGAAGACCTGCGAGATGAAATTTTCCCGAAAAACATCATTCTGATCGGGCCTACAGGGGTCGGAAAGACCGAGATTGCAAGGCGTCTGGCACGGCTTGCAGATTCTCCCTTCTTGAAGATTGAGGCCTCCAAGTTTACTGAGGTTGGGTACGTTGGGCGTGATGTGGAGTCAATGATCCGGGATCTGACAGAGCTGTCCGTTAGCATGGTGAGATCCAAGGAGCAGGAGGCAGTGAAGGCCAAGGCTAAAGGCATTGCTGAGGAACGGATGCTTGATATTCTCCTTCCGCCGAAGAGGGAGCCCGAGACACCTAAGGACACGGAGGGGGAAGAAAAGACGCTGGAACTGGTGACGAAAGACGCTACAGAACAGTCCACGACCCGTGACAAGATTCGGAAGATGCTGCGGGAGGGTAAACTCGATAATCGTTATGTAGATCTGGAGGTAGCAGAGCGCAGCATGCCTGTAGTTGAGATATTCTCAGGTGCTGGTCTCGAGGAGATGGACATAAACCTGAAGGACATGTTCGGCAGCGTGTTTCCGAAAAGGACGAAGAAGCGGAAAGTAAAGGTCCCGGAAGCCTTGGAAATCCTCGCGCAGGAGGAGGCCCAAAGACTGGTGGACATGGACAAGGTAGTAAAGATGGCGATTGCCAAGGTTGAAGAGTCGGGAATCATTTTTCTTGATGAGATAGACAAGATTACTGGTAGAGAGGGGACACACGGGCCAGACGTGTCAAGGGAAGGTGTTCAGCGGGACCTCCTTCCCATCGTGGAAGGATCAACAGTCACCACAAAGTATGGCATGGTGAAGACCGATCATATACTCTTTATTGCGTCTGGGGCTTTTCATACCAGTAAGCCCTCTGACCTGGTCCCGGAACTCCAGGGTCGGTTCCCAATTCGGGTCGAACTCAAGTCGCTGGGCAAGGATGATTTTGTGAGAATACTGACCGAGCCGCGAAATGCCCTGGTTGTTCAGTACGAGGCCCTGCTCAAAACCGAAGGCATAGATTTGGTGTTTAAGGAAGATGCAATTGCTGCCATTGCGGAGATTGCTACGGAGGTGAATGAACGCACTGAAAACATCGGTGCCAGAAGGCTCCACACGGTGATCGAGCGGCTCCTCGACGAAATTCTATTCGATGCGCCGGACCTTCGCGATCAGCAGATAATCATAGATGCCGAATATGTGTATGATAAACTGAAAGACATCAAAGATGACGAGGACCTGAGTCGATACATCCTGTAACGATTGCAGATTGACGACGCCAAAGTGAGCTAAAGTTGAAGGATTCAAGAATGCTTTGAAATTGGCTCTATTGTTCAGACTTTAGAAAATAAGTTCACTCTAGATCACTATAGGCAGACCGTCACTGACGAATAACCAAGAACCAGGAACCGATGACGAAAGGCAACGGAGCATCTCAATCTTCAATCATCAATCTCAAATGAGCGGTGACCAATGGACAGTAATGTTGCTGACATATTGATCGAGGCCCTTCCCTATATCCGTCGTTTTTACGGGAAGACTATTGTTATAAAGTATGGCGGAAATGCCATGGTGGAGGAACACCTAAAGGAGGGGTTTGCCCGAGACATTACGCTGATGAAGTTTGTAGGCCTTAATCCAGTTGTGGTCCACGGCGGAGGCCCGCAGATCGGATCGTTCTTAGAGAAGATGGGGATAGATTCTGAATTCGTGGATGGCATGCGCGTTACGGATGAGCCGACCATGGATGTGGTGGAAATGGTCCTTGTTGGTAAAGTCAACAAAGAGATCGTAGCACAGATCAGCCAGCAGGGCGGAAGGGCCGTGGGCTTAAGCGGCAAGGATGGCCGCTTGATGCTTGCTAAGAAACTCCACCTTGTACGCCCACAGGCAGAAGACAAGCCGCCGGAAATCATAGATATGGGCATGGTGGGCGAGGTTATTGCCGTGAATCCAGCGATTATCCAGACTTTGGAGGATGGGGGTTTCATCCCGGTCATTGCTCCAGTTGGGGTCGGAGAGTCGGGTGAGACCTATAACATCAATGCGGATTGGGTTGCAAGCAAGGTGGCTATGGCCCTAAATGCCACGAAGATGATTCTGCTTACGGATGTCGACGGGGTCATGGACAAGGACGGATCTCTGATATCCTCGACTGATATAGAGGGTGTGCAAGCGATGTTGGGGGAAGGCACGATTTCGGGAGGGATGATTCCGAAAATCCAGTGCACTATAGAGGCCCTCCAACATGGTGTGGAAAGGGTTCATATCATCGACGGCC